>JAGWZS010000062.1 GCA_018971905.1 Rhodospirillales bacterium
AGCTTTTCGCCGCCGGGCGGAAGGCGGCCGCAGCCGCACTGCAAGCCGCATGAGCTGGCTCGCGCGCCTCAAACCGCAGCCTACATCGCTGCCCAGCAAATTGCTGTGGTGCACGGTTTTTTCGATCATGATCATCGAAATTTTGGCGATGATTCCGGTTCTTGGCAGGCAACGGCTGTATTGGATGGAAGAGGTCAAAACCCGCGCCGATATCGCGGCATTTGCCATGCAAACCACCCCCGCCGCCAATGCAGATGCTTTGCTGCGCCTCGCCAGGGTTCAGAGCATCACCTTGCTCTACCGGCGTGGCGCGCCCAAAACTTGGCGGCTTCAAGGCTTTCAGCCCAGCAATCCCCCCCTCGTCGTTCCCGGCAACGAGCCGTTTGGCTATAGCAGCCTCATGACCTGCCGGCGGATCGCCGGCTTTGCCTCCCCTGAGGAGGCCATTGCATTTCCATCGGCTGTCGCACCCGGCGGCATCATGATTGTAGATGTCGACACCTCGCCCCTGACCACCCGGCTGTGCACATATGCGCAGCGCGCCCTGAGCCTGATCGTCATCGTCTCGCTGCTGTCGGGCCTCCTGGTTTATTGGGTGCTCCACTGGCTGCTGGTAAGGCCCATGGAAATACTCACCACCTCCATCACCCGCTTCGGCGAAGCGCCGGAAGAGGCTGACACCAGCGGGCTGGACTGGCTGGCGGCCCGGCCCAAGGATGATATTTCCATTGCCGCGCGTGAATTGAAGGCCATGCAGGACGAGTTGCGCGCCGCCCTCTGGCGGAACGCGCGGCTGGCGGCGATGGGCACGGCGGTTGCCAAAATCGCGCATGATCTGCGCAACATCCTTTCTTCCGCGCTGCTAGTGGCGGACCGGCTGCAGGATGTGGAAGACCCGGTGGTGAAACGTGCCGCCCGAGCGCTGATCCCTCCTGTCGAGCGGGCGGTGCAGTTGGTTTCCAGCACGGTTGAATTCGCCCGTGAAGGCCGGATGGCGGTCAACCGCGCGCCGATTATTCTTCGCACGCTGATTGACGAAGTGGCCGAAACATTAGCGCCAGAACATGCAGCCTGGAGAATTGAAAACACCGTGCCTGAAGGTCTCGTGCTGGCGCTCGACCGTGACCATTTATACCGCGTCTTCGCCAATTTAATCCGCAATGCCACCGAGGCAGGCGCGACCATCGTCAGGCTGAGTACAGAAGTTTGCGACGGCCAGACACTGCTGCGGGTGGCTGATAACGGGCCGGGTTTGCCTGAACGCGCAAAAGCAAATCTTTTCAAGCCGTTCGCCGGCTCTGTTCGCAGCGGCGGCACCGGCCTTGGCCTTGCCATCGCACGCGACCTTATCCGCGCCCATGGCGGAGAGCTGATGCTGGAGCAAACCGGCCCCGGCGGCACGGTTTTTTCGATGACCCTGATGGTTGACGAATTGCAAGATATAACGCCCCCCCTTTCCGCGCGGCCACAGGGCAGGCAGCCCAGGGAAGAGTCCCTGAAGTCTGGGGTTTAGCGTTATCCTGAACCAGACCATTCTAAAAGAAAATTTTACCAGCCTCGCCGAATTTGGCAAAACTACATTATTTTTCGCGTTGCATTGTAAAACAACAAAAAATCCTTTTCTACTTACCCATGATCCCATTGGCGCTTGATCCTTCTCGGCTGCGGCTGGGCCTTGCTGGAGCGGGCCCGCAGGCGCTGCGGCGTTTGCGCGGTTTGCGTGCCGCCGGGGCGGGAGACAATTTGCTGGTGTTTGCCCCAGACCCAGAGCTGGCCCGTGAGGCTGGCCCCGCCGCCCTGCCCCGCCTGCCAGATGCCGCGGAGATAGGCCAACTCAACCTGCTCTGGATCGTCGGGCTGGATGAAGCTGACTACCTCCCCCTGGCCACCGCCGCACGGGCCGCGCGGGTGCTGGTAAATGTGGAAGACGTGCCCGAGTTTTGCGACTTCAACTCGGTTGCCGAAATCCGCCGGGGCGATCTGCTACTCACAATCTCCACCAACGGCCAGGCTCCTGGCCTGGCGGGCGCCATTCGTAAGCGGCTGGAAGCCTGTTTTCCGGAAAGCTGGGCGGCGCGCGTGAAGGAAGTCGCTGCATTGCGCGAAGGCTGGCGCGCCGAGCGAATGCCAATGGCGCAAGCCGCCCAGCGCATCAGCGCGCTCGTCGAGGAAGGCTGTTGGCTTTCCTGCCCGAAAAAGCCAGATTGACCCGCCTCCCACCCCCGTTTGCATCATCCCCGGTTGCAACCGGCCCTGGAACAAGCACCATGCCAGATAGCCTGCCCCTTCCGCCTGACGCACTCTCAACCCTGCGCGATGCCATTACCCGGCAATTTCCAGGCAAAATCGCGCTCGTTTCATCATTTGGCGCCGAATCTGCGATATTGCTGCACATGGTGGCGCAGATCGATAAGAATTTGCCGATCGTGTTTCTCGATACTGGCAAGCTCTTCCCTGAAACCCTGGCCTACCGGGATGCGCTGGTTGAAATGCTGGGCCTTACCGGCGTGCGCTCCATCCGCCCGTCTGGCAAGCAACTCGCCGCTTACGACCCGGATGGACGGCTGTGGGAAAAAGACCCCGATCTTTGCTGCGCCATCCGCAAGACCAACCCGCTGGACGACGCGCTGGAAGGTTTCAGCGCCTGGATCACCGGGCGCAAACGCGGTCAATCCGCTACGCGGGCCAGCTTGCAGTTACAGGAAACCGGGGCCGATGGGCGCATCACCATCAACCCCCTGGCCTTCTGGGACGATGAAATGCTGGACGCCTACTTCCCGGCGCATGGCCTGCCGCATCATCCCCTTCAGGCTCAGGGCTACACCTCCATCGGCTGCGCCACATGCACCGCAAAACCCCTACCGGGGCAAGATAAACGCTCTGGCCGCTGGGCCGGACAGGCCAAGGTTGAATGCGGTATCCACCTGCCCCGCGCCATGACCAAGCCGGAATGGCCGGAGAATCTCACCTTCGAGGTTTGATGGCCTGCCGCCCGGCACGCCTATGTTGCGACGCGGCAGACTGGCTTTACAGCAGCCCCTGGATTGAATAACCCTGCGAGCGTTCCGTCCGTCCGGGGGCGGCTGTTTCTGCCGCCCTTTCGCTGCGTCACAACAAGAAGGTGAAGACCATGGCCAAAACCGCTACCAGCAAACAAGCCGGCACGGCGACGCTCAGCTTCAACGGCAAAGCCGCAGCCCTGCCGGTGTTGAGCGGTTCGCTCGGGCCGGAATGCCTTGATGTACGCAAGCTGCAGGGCGAGCTTGGCATTTTTACCTTCGACCCGAGCTACGGCGCTACCGCCTCCTGTGAAAGCTCGATCACCTATATCGACGGCGATGAGGGCGTGCTGCTGCACCGCGGCTACCCGATCGAGCAGCTGGCCGAACATTCATCCTTCCTTGAAGTCGCCTACCTGCTGTTGAATGGTGAATTGCCGAGCCAGGCGGAGCTGACAAGCTTTACCAATGGCATTACCCGCCACACCATGCTGCACGAGCAGATCCGCCGCTTCTGGGACGGTTTCCGCCGCGATGCCCACCCAATGGCGATGCTCTGCTCCGTGGTGGGCGCCATGTCTGCCTTCTACCCGGACAGCATCGATATTCATGACGAGCGCCAGCGTGAGATTTCCGCTTACCGGCTGATTGCTAAAATGCCGACGATCACCGCCTGGGCCTATAAATACAATGCCGGCCAACCCTTCATGTACCCGCGTAATGACCTCTCATACGCCGAGAACTTCCTTTACATGTTCCACGCGGTTCCGGCCGAAACCTACAAGCCCAACCCGGTGCTGACCAAGGCGATGGACCGCATTTTCATCCTGCATGCCGACCATGAGCAGAACGCCTCCACCTCCACCGTGCGGCTTTCCGGCTCCACCGGGGCCAACCCCTTTGCCTGCATCGCGGCGGGCATTGCCTCGCTCTGGGGCCCGGCCCATGGCGGCGCCAACGAGGCGGTTTTGAAAATGCTGGGAGAGATTGGCCACAAGGATAATATTCCGGCCTTCATCAAACAGGTGAAGGATAAGGATTCCAACGTAAAACTGATGGGCTTTGGCCACCGGGTATACAAAAACTACGACCCACGCGCGAAAATTATGCAGAAAACCTGCTACGAGGTGCTGGGCGAGCTTGGCATTAAGGATTCCCCCACGCTGGACCTTGCGATGGAGCTGGAAAAAATCGCGCTGGAGGACGATTATTTCGTCTCCCGCAAGCTCTACCCGAACGTGGATTTTTATTCCGGTATCATTTTGAGCGCCATGGGCTTTCCCACGACCATGTTTACGCCCATTTTCGCCCTGGCCCGCACGGTCGGCTGGATCAGCCAGTGGAAGGAAATGATCGAGGATCCTTCCAACCGCATCGGCCGCCCCCGGCAGATTTACACTGGCGCGCCACAGCGCGACTACGCGCCGGTTGATCAACGGGGCTGATGCACCGCTTTACAGCAGAACCCGCCAACCCTTCCGTGGCCCGCCCGCGGAAGGGTTTTTTGCGTAGATGACCCGCTTTTCAGACAGCCCGGCCCGCAATCTCGTCTACGGGGTTGCCTTCATGGCAGCGGTGGTGGTTTGCGCCACACTTGCCTTCATCGCCGAGGGCTGGAGCCTGGGTGACGCATTTTATTTCGTCATCATCACCGTGTTCACCGTGGGGTATGAAGAGGTGCACCCTCTGGTTACGCCGGAGCTGCGGGCAATCACTTTAGCCACCATCATGCTTGGCTGCACGGGTATGATCTTTCTTACCGGCGCGCTGGTGCAGTTCATCACTTTCGGGCAGATTCAGCAGTTACTGGGAAACAGGCGGATGAAAACGCAGATCGGCAAGATGAGCGGGCATGTGATCGTCTGCGGCTATGGGCGCATCGGGCATATGCTGGCCGGCGAGCTTACCGCGGGCGGGGCGCAATTTTTAATCCTGGACCGCGAAGAGGCGAAACTGGCCGAAGCGGCGGAGCGCGGGTACATCACGCTTTCAGGCGATGCGACAGACGAGCAGGTGCTGGAAGAAGCCGGGGTGCGCCGGGCACGGGCCTTGGCCTGCGTGGTGCCTAACGACGCGGTGAACGTGTTCATCACCCTCTCCGCCCGCAACCTGAACAAGGATATAGAGATTATCGCGCGCGGCGAGGCGGCGAGCACAAAAAGCAAGCTGCTGCGGGCGGGCGCCAACGCGGTGGTCGAGCCTACCCATATCGGCGCCGAGCGCATCGCCCAGCTTATTCTGTTTCCGCAAAGCGCCAAACTTACGGATTCAGACCGTATGCAGGCCCTGGGCACCGGGTTGCGTACATTGGGGCTGGAGCTGGAGGTGATGCCGGTGGGGCCCGGCAGCGCCTTTGCGGGGCAAACCGTGGCGCAGATAGAGCGCGGCGCCCAGGGCACATTGTTTGTGGTGGCGATCCATCGCCGCGATGGTGATACCATCAACCGCCCCGGCCCTGAGCTGGTGGTGCAGGCCGAGGATGGCGTGGCGATTATCACCCGCGCCGGGCGTGCGGCACCTCTCATCGGGTAGCGTTTTAACACATTAATCGATTAGTTAAATCCAGCGTGCTTTAGAGTACGATGACTGGAGGCGGATTCAAACATAAGAACGATCGCCGGGGCGATTCGGTCTCGTGTCATCCGGCTCTAAAACGTTACCAGCACACCGCCTTGCAGGCTTTGCGCGTGCCAGTTACCCGCCAGCACAGCGGTGTAGCGGGCCGAAAGCCGCCAATTGCCTCTGCCGATGGCTACCCCCAGCCCTGCTTCGGCCGCGACCGGCGAAAGACGCAGTGGCGAAGCGGCGAATCCCGTGCCGTCCTGCGCGGTCATCGCCACTGTAGCGCCAGGGTTTGTGGCGTTCACCGTCAACCCAAGCGCCGCATCAGGGCTGATAACCAACCCCCGCGCGGTGATGAAGTCGCGTGTTGCGGTAAGGCGCAGATAGGGTGCCACATATACCCCGCTGGCGGCGGTGGTTCGCACCGCGAGGGGTTGAGCAGCCGCCGCCTCGTTCAGCCCGCTTAAGGAGAAGCGGGTGATCTGCACCCCCGCCGCCGGGCGGAACTCTCCACCCCAGGCAGAAATGGGAAGCGCGGCCTACAACGCGGCGGAAAGCACATTGCCGTGGCCATTCGCGGCAGCGCTGCCCGCCCCCGTGGCACGGGTGGTGGTGGTGGTCACCAGCCCATCCATCAGCTCAGCACTCAGCGCGGCGGGGCCCCAATTTAGCCCGCCATAAAGGCCAAACCGCACCGTGCCCAGAAACGCCTTGCCGCCCGCTGCGTCCTTCAGGTTCAGCGCATCATACCCCACCGACACACCCAGGCGGCCGGGGCCAGCCGCACGGTCTAGCCCGGCCAAAAATCCGCCGCCGCGCGCATCGTAGGCGCCGTCCGTTGAAATATCGCTGCCCGTGGCTTGCATCCAACCCCCCATGCCGCAAAGTCCGCTGGCCAGCGCCGCGGCCACACTGCCCGCCTGCCCCGCCTGCTGCCCGGCCATAGGCTGGGTGGTTGCACAAGATGTTTCAGACTGCGAATTCGCCCGCGCCAGCAATGCCTGGCCGGAGGCCGCACCTGCCAGCGCCAAAACCTGCTCGGCATCGGCAAACACCACGGCGTCTGCCGGTGCAACCACCACCCTCCGTTTCAACGTAAGCGCAAGCGCCTGGGCGGTGGTTAGCGCCACGGCGGAGGAGGGTAAGCGGCTGTGTTGTGCCGCGCTGCTCACCTGCACGGTGGAGAAATCTCCGCTTACCCCGCCCACCGCGTTAAGAAAGCTGTAACTGCCCGGTTGGTAAGTGCCTGGCGAAAGCACATAGGCCAGCGTGCCCGCCAGATGCGCCGTGCCCGTGACGGTTAGCTGACTCATTCCCAGCGGAGTTACCACTACGCGCAACATGCCAGTGCTGGTTTGGGTGTAATTACCCTGAATGGTGAGAGGCGTAGCCACGAGCCCTGCCGTGAGCGTGCCCGCATTCACTACCTGCCCGACGGCCCAGTTGCCGCTTGCGGTCCATACCGCGTTTTGCGCGATGTTGATCTGCCCCGCCTGCAAGCCGACGATATTGCTTGAAAGGCTGCCGTGCCCGGCCAGATTGATGGTGCTGGCGGTGCCGTTGCCTGCGATGGACCCATTGATGACGCTGCCGGTTTCCAACGTCACGCTGCTAGCGCCACCCCGAAGGCTGATGGCATTGCCACCCGCGGTGGCGGTGATGGTGCCTGCATTGTCGATGACCGCGCCGGCATTTGCCACAATGCCGGTTAGGCCGGTGATCGTGCCGGTATTCTCCAGCCTGCCATCCTTGGCGAATTGCACACCGGCCTGGCCGCCATGGATGACGCCGCTGTTCAATATCGTGCCGCCCTGGCCGATATCGATCACGCCATCCGTGCCACCGGCGATAACACCGCTATTGCTGATGGTGGAGTCGCCCATGAGGTACACGCCAAACAACGGTCCGGAAATGAGCCCGGCATTGGTGAGGGAAGAGCCGTTGCCGCCCGCATAAACCCCAGAATATCCACCCAGCAATTCACCCCCGGCGGTGTTGGTGAGACTGCCGCCGGAATAGAGCGAAACCGCATCGCCGGTGCGGGCCGAGATGGTGCCGCTGTTTTGCACCACCCCCAGCCCATTGCCCGTATAAACGCCGATGTGCGCGCCAAAAATTGAGCCGGCATTTGTTACCGCGCCGCCACGGTTGAGGCTCACACCGTCATATCCGGCGCCGATCTGCCCGGAATTGGTAACAGTGGCAGCGGCACCAATGGCCCGCACACCATAGCTGCCACCATCAACAAGCCCGGTATTGGCCACAGCTCCGCCGCCGCCCAGCGATATGCCGATACCAGCCGAATCCAGCACCTGCCCAGCATTGGCGAGCTGCGTTGGCAAGCTGGCGCTAACGGCTACCGACCCGGCGGCGTTAATGGTGACGCCAGAGGCGATCTCAACCGGACCGGCCAGCCCATCGAGCAACAGGGCGCTGTTCTGGCTAATGCCGATAACGGTTTGCGCCGGCGCAGGTGCGTTGAAGGAAAGGGCTGCTGGCAAGGCCAGAAGCGGTGCGCAACCAGCTTTAGCGAGACGCCGCGCAACATCCGGGAATTCGGAACTCATCGGGGTAATCCTCATAAATGCCCCGTTTTGCGGCATATCCACGACCAGAGATTGTATTCAACCCAACCCAGCCCTCATGAACGGAGCGTTAATGGCGCCCGCGGAAGATGAACGCGCCATTTACCAACCCGCGCGGGGCGCGGCCTGGGAAAAATGGCAAAACCCTTGCCTCTGGCGCCATGGCGGCGTAAGCCCCGGCCTCACGATCGTTCAGTATTCAATCCGCAAGGCAGTTTTATGAAGCAGCAGGCAAATCTCATCCGCGCTGGCCAGGTTATCGAGCACGAGGGTGCGCGCTGGACCGTGCTGAAGCAGCAGATCATCACCCCCGGCAAGGGCGGCGCCTTCATTCAAGTGGAAATGCGCAACCTGAAAACCGGCAACAAAACCAACGAACGCTGGCGCACCGCCGACACCGTGGAACGCCTGACCACCGAGGACCGGGATTACAGCTACTCCTACACCGATGGCGACAATCTGGTGCTGATGGATCCCGAGACCTTCGAGCAGTTTATGGTGCCCGCCGCCATTCTGGGCGATTCCGCACCCTTCCTGCAGGACAATATGCCCGTTTCCGTGGCGCTGGTGGAAGGCGACCCCGTCGGCATCACCCTGCCGCCGCAGGTAACGCTTGAGATTGTTGAGGCCGACCCGGTGGTGAAGGGGCAAACTGCTTCCTCCTCCTACAAGCCGGCCAAGCTCTCCAACGGTGTGAAGACGCTGGTGCCACCCTTCATCGAGGCCGGTGAGCGTGTTGTGGTGCGCACCGAAGACGGCTCCTACGTGGAACGCGCCAAGGGCTGATTTTTTCCCGGGCCGCGATTGGGCCCGGGTTATGTTTTTCACTTGCCCGCTTCAGGCGGGCAATTCTTGTTTTTGGGATATTTCGCCATGATGCCACGCCTCTCCGCGCATATG
>JAGWZS010000314.1 GCA_018971905.1 Rhodospirillales bacterium
GCGCGGGCGCCGGAGAACCCCACCCAACTCGCCGAGCTGGCCCGGCAGGAATTCCAGTGCGGCCGCCAGCAGGAAGGCAACGCACACCTCATCCGCGCGCTGGCGCTTGACCCCGGACATCTTGACGCGGTGCACCAGCTGGCCTCCCAGGCGCTGGCGGTGGGTGATGCCGCTCAGGCTTTTGAGATTTTCAATGCCGCCGCCGCGCGCCGCCCGGGTGAACTGGCATTCCGTTTCGGCGCGTTGGACGCGCTGGCCTGGCAAGGCCGCGCCGAGGAGGCGCTGGCCGGGCTGCGGGCGCTGGAGCAGGAGCACGGCGCCACGCCGCAGCTGCAAAACTGGCGGATCACGCTGCTGCGCCGCATCGGCCGGATGGACGAAGCACTGGCCGCCGCCCGCGCCGCCACCGCCGCCGCGCCGCATGAGTTCTGGCTTTGGGCCGAACGGTTCCAGACCGAGCTTTTGGCCGGCTCGGATGCAAGCTTGCAAAAATGCTTGTTCAACATTCCCGTCACCACCGTGGCCGAACGCGCGATCCGCCGCCGCTGCGTGGGCGCCCTGGCCGAAAGCCTGTGGCAGATGGATGCCGCCCTGGCCCATTACGAGGCGGCGGCGGCGCTGAACCCGGACGATGTGCTGCTGCAGGAGGCGCTGGCCCGGGTGAAGCTGATGCGCTTCGACCTTGCCGGGGCGCGCGAACATCTCCACCGCCAATACGAACTGATGGCATCCAGCCGCCGCCTGCGCGGTGAGTCACTCAATATTTCGCAATCGCTGCTGGGGCAGATGATCGACGAATATGCGATCGATGCCAACGTTTGCGATGCCCTGGCGGGGTTGAGCCTGCGCCCGGCGGTGGAACGGCTGGACCCCCTGGCCGCGCTGGTGCGCGAGACGCCGGACAGCACCGCCCCCGCCGCCAGCCTGCTGCTGGCCATGCGCCAGGCGGAGCTGATGGAGTTTATGCCCGCGCCTGAGGGTGCGCCGCCCATTCCCCACACCATCAACATGTTCTGGGACCAGCCAGAGCGGCCGGAGGATGTGAGCGCGCTGATGCAGAGCTGGGTCGCCCGCAACCCCGGCTATGCGTTCCGCCGCTTCGATGACAGCCAGGCGCGCGGCTATATTGCCGCGAAATTCCCCAGCCCGGTGCTGCAGGCCTATCAACGCACGCAGGACATGGCGCAAAAGGCGGATATTTTCCGCCTGGCGCTGCTGGTGGCGGAAGGCGGGGTTTATGCTAATGCCGATGACCGCTGCCTGCGCAGCCTGGAGGCGCTGCTGCCCCACGGCGCTAGCCTGGTGCTGGCACAGGAGGAATTTGGCTGTGCGGCGAATCATTTCATCGCGGCAAGCCCCGGCCATCCGCTGTTGCAGGCGGCGCTCCGCGCCGTGGTCACGGCGGTCAATCGGGGCGATAACGAGATTCCCTGGTTGCTCTCCGGCCCTGGCCTGCTGACCCGGACGCTGGCGCAGCATCTGGCGGCGCGCGGCGTTGGCGGGCTGCCGCCTGGCCTTGCCCTGCTGGACCGCAGGCAGCTGGGCCAAGCCGTGGCGGGCGGGTGCTTTGCCGCTTACAAAATCCACCACATGCGCCACCGCAGACGCATAGACGCCGCCGCGGCGTATAAGCCTGATTAGCCGGTTAGCCTGAGGCTGGAAGTGCGGCTTTGGTGCTGCGCGGTTTTGGCTTTTTGCCCGGCTTGTCCGCTTCGCCCAGCATCATGCTGGCCAGA
>JAGWZS010000063.1 GCA_018971905.1 Rhodospirillales bacterium
GCCTAAAATGACCACCGCGCCCATGAAATAAAAAAGAGCAGCCCAGTTTCTTGCCGCAAA
This sequence comes from Rhodospirillales bacterium, assembly GCA_018971905.1. Classification (GTDB taxonomy): domain Bacteria; phylum Pseudomonadota; class Alphaproteobacteria; order Acetobacterales; family Acetobacteraceae; genus Acidocella. Next base: position 61 of record JAGWZS010000063.1, read on the forward strand.
CAGGGCGAAAGGCACCAAAATACCGGCTTGTGGCTTGCACGCCAGTAATCCCAGAATCCCTCCCGCAACAGCTTGATTGCGGCACATGCTCATCAATCCAGCGATAAGCAGTACCCCATCAATGACCCCCAGCTGTCCCAGTTCGAGGTTCCATAATGCCGCTGGGCATAGCAGCCCCGCCAGAACGATCCGCCATGTAAACCCAGCCTTCCAAAGAATGATGATCGAAAGTGCTGTAAGAACGGCCGTCCAGACAAAAAAAGCAGATTCAAACGGCAGCCACGAAATGGCCGCACTCGGCAGCAGAGTAAAAGGAGGATAAAAAAATGCATCAAGTGTTGCGTGGGGGCTTATTGCTTGCCTCTGAAAGACCAGAAACTGGCCCGGTGTATAGAGACGCGCGAACTCTCCCGCGCGGGCCAGCAGCCCAGCAGGCCAGAAGGCCGAAAAATCGCATTCAGGCGTAATGCAGGGCGGATCGATGGATACCTGGCGGCCCGTCAGATACCCCAATCGCGGCAGCATGTGGGCAACAAAGACCTCAAACCAGATCAGCCAGAAAAACCCAAGCGCCGCCCATAACAGCACTTGCCAGCCTTTGCGCACCACTATCGTCCAGCTTTGTTCACGTCTCATTCCACCCCTTGCCGTCATCCGTTTCTCCGGCTTAGCACAGAAGCCATGACAACCAATTCCAAAACAAAACCATTGCGTGCCATTGGGTTGATGTCTGGCACATCGCTGGATGGAGTGGACGCTGCTTGGGTGCAAACCGATGGCGAAACCATCAGCGGCTTCGGCCCCGCTGCAACGCTGCTGTATGAGGAAAGCCTGCGTGCGGATTTACGCCAGATTCTTAACATCGCTCCTGCCCTTGCCGCGGATGACCCATTACTGCGAACGGTTACGCAAAAGCTGACCCGCGAACATGCGCTGGCGGTAGCCGTGCTGGGGGTGGCAGCAGATGTGATCGGGTTTCATGGCCAGACCATTCTGCACGCGCCAGACGCATACCGGACCTGGCAGATTGGGGATGCGGCACTGCTCTCGCACATCACCCGCCTGCCGGTGGTGCATGATTTCCGTTCGGCAGACGTAGCCGCAGGCGGCCAAGGCGCGCCGCTGGTGCCGCTGTTCCATGCAGCGCTGGCGAAGGAGATGGAAAAGCCGCTGCTGATCGTGAATATCGGCGGCGTGGCTAATGCCACCTGGCTGGGGCCAAGCGGCGAGATTTTGGCCTGCGACACCGGGCCGGGAAATGGACCGCTGGATGATCTGGCCCAACAACATCTCGGCCAGCCTTACGACAAGAATGGCACCCTGGCGGCCTCCGGCCGTGTTGACCACGCGCGCCTGGCGATGCTGCTGGCGCATCCATTTTTCGCCCTTCCCGCGCCAAAATCGCTGGACCGCCTGAGCTTCTCATCCCTCATAGACCAGGCGACAGCCGGGTTGGCGCCGCCGGATGCCGCCGCAACCCTGGCGGCCTTCATTTGTACCGCGATTGCGCGAACGCCTTGGCCAGAACCACCCAAGCAAGTGCTGATAACCGGCGGCGGGCGGCATAATGCCACATTGATGGCCGGGCTTGCCGCGCGTTTTGCCGTGCCTGTGCACCCCGTTGAGGCCGTGGGCTGGAATGGCGATGCGCTGGAGGCACAGTGTTTTGCCTTTCTGGCGGTCCGCTCCGTGCGCGGGCTGCCGCTCTCGTTGCCTTCCACCACCGGCGTAAAGGCGCCGCAGAGCGGAGGGCAGCTCTACGGCCGGATTTTATAGAGCGTCCAGCCATTCTTATTGTGGCCGACCGCTTTCAGCCAGGGCGGCGGGGTGTCTTTGTTCAGAGCGTCCCATAATGTGTCGTCCGGCAAATCGCTAACCAAGAGGTAGCGGCCAGGTTGCGGGCAGAACAGAACATATTTGGCACCGGTAGCAGCCACGGCCTGTGGCAGGGCAGCGCCCGGCAGAGCGCGCCAAGCGGCACGGTCTTTCATGAAGCCGGCTATGCCGTGATGATAAAGCGAACCAACGGTGAATATATGCGTCCGGTAGAGCAGCTCGGGTGTGTCCTCCGGCTGAGCCAGCACCACCTGCCCGGCGGCCGGGGCGAGCAATGGGGCAACGTCAAGCAAATTGCACGAGGGGAAGGTTTTTGCGTTCGCTGGCGTTGATGCCCGTTCCTCCGCCTGCGCCGCAAGAAGGGGAGTGAGAAAAATGAAAGCCAACAGACCGATGCGCTTACCCACAGCCAGGCCGCCACCCTTGGCCTCAATTCCGCTGAGCGCAACCGGCAGCAATGCCGCCGCGAGAGCGGCTGATATGGAGGTGAACAGCAGATAGCCCGCACCCAGCCCCAGTGCCACGGCGGCACAAAGCGTAATATAGGCCCAGGCCAGTGGTGCATGCGGAGGGGTGCCAAACAGGGGTGTGTCGGCGGCCAAGGGGGTTGGTTTACGCTCCTGCCAGGCCCGCCAGGCCGCATACAGCACCGCCCAGGCGCCGGGCAGCAGAAAAACGATCATATCCAACCCGCTGGGGCGCATCTGTTCCTGGATGAACGTAAAAAACGCATGGGCCTCTTTAGGCGGCAGCAAGCCTGCTGGCCCCTCGATTACGCCTGGAAAGGCAAGCATCCAGCCAAGCAGAGGCAGCGCCATTATCAGCACCCCCACCACCCCGCGCCAGGGTTTGGGAGGTATGCGCGACAACATTGTGGCACTCGCCAGCAGAATGAGGCCCAAAGCGACGTAAACGAGAGAAAGACGGTCGATTTCGGGCACCGCGTAGCCGCCAGCCGGCGGGTCCACAAAAAAGCCAAGCGCCAGCACGTCGAAGCATCCGGCACCTGTGGCTATAAGTGTTGGCGCGTTCGGCGTTTTTAGCCAGCGCAGCGCCAGGGCGGCATAGGCCATCAGCACGAAAGGCATGGTCTCGGGCGTCATCCAGATGGCAAATCCGCCGGAAACACCGGCGAGAAACCCAAACCATCGGTCTTCCCGCAGGGCGCGCAGCACGCATCCGGCGGTGAGCGCGATAAGCGCCAGCAGCGCGATATGATAATGCACCACCCCCGGTAGCGCGATTTCAGCAAGGGCGGGCAAAAATGCCGCGGCAGCGGCAGCGGCCCACAGATGCCGCCGCAACGAAACCGGCTCAACAGCCCAGGCTAGGGATACGCCCAGCCACCCCACCCCCAGCGGCCCCAGCGCCACACCCGCGGCGAATAGCGCCTTATGCCAGCCGATAAAGGGCGCCATGGGCGCGGCCATGAGCCATATGATGATGTCCAGCAACCGGGACCATTCCACCATCACCCCAGCGCCAGATTGATCGCCCGCGACATTGGTGAGCAAATGCCCGGCCCGTATGCCCTGCTCAATGCGCAGCAGGCGCATGTAGGAATCCGGGTCTTGCAGGCTGCCCGCCAGCACGGAGGGCCAGCCATGCAACCCGACAAGAATATTCAGTCCGGCGCTGAGCAGGAAAAGCAAAAAGTAAATCAATTGGATTGAGCCCGAAATCCGGCGACACCATTCTCGATGGCGGTTACATATTTGGGCGCGAATTTGCTGGCATCCGTGAGGCCACAGCTATGGGCAATGATCTCCACCTCGTCGCGCATCTTCAGCGCATAACGGGAAACACGCACGGCCTTGTCCGTGGGGTCTAGACCCTGGATCAAACGCGGGTCGGCGGCGGTAACACCGGTGGGGCATTTGCCGGAGCCGCATTTCATCGCCTGAATGCAGCCCAGGGCGAACATGAACCCGCGCGCGGAGGACACGAAATCCGCGCCCATGCACAGCGCCCAGGCCACTTTGTCTGGCGTGATGAGCTTGCCGGAGGCGACAATGCGGATGCGATTCTGAAGCCCGTGCTCGTAGCGCAGCGCCGTGACATACGGAAGCGCCTGGGTGATTGGCAGGCCGACATAGTCAGCCAGCGATTCCGGCGCGGCGCCGGTGCCGCCCTCGCCACCGTCGATCTGCACATAGTCCGGGCAATGCTCTGGGTGGTCAGCGCAATCGCCGAACCAATCATCCAGAAAGGCCGGGTCACCCAGAACAAATTTTACCCCCACTGGCTTACCCGTGACGGTACGGACACGGTTGATGAACGCTCCCAGCTCCTGGATGTTCCCAATGTCCCGGTGGCGGTTGGGAGAGATGGAATCCTGCCCCGCCGTGATGCCGCGAATTTCGGCGATCTCGGGTGTTACCTTGCCGCCGGGCAGAATGCCGCCCTTGCCGGGCTTTGCCCCTTGGGCGAGCTTCACCTCGAACATTTTCACCTGCGGATAGGCGGCGATTTCACGCAGGCGCGCCTCAGAAAGGTTTCCCTCCGCATCGCGCACGCCGTATTTGGCCGTGCCGATCTGCATGACGATATCCGCCCCACCCTCCAGGTGATAGCGGCTTAAACCACCCTCGCCTGTGCTCATCCAGATGCCCGCCAGCTTGGCCCCACGCGAAAGCGCGGTGACGGCGGCATGGCTCAACGCGCCATAGGACATGCCAGAGATATTGAAGAAGCCGTTTGCCGGGTAAGGCTCCTTGCAGGCGCCGGGGCCATTCGAAACGCCGATGAGCTTGCCGGGATAGGATTTCTTATCCTCATCCAGAATCGGGAAAGCGGCGTTACGGAACACGAAGCTTGGCACGGCTTCCGAGCCAAAGCTGATGAAGTTGGAAACTCCCTTGGCGGAGCGGTAAACCCAGCTGCGCTCCAGCCGGTTGAAGGGGCGTTCAACCCAGTCTGACAGATATTGGTACTGGCGCATGTAAGTGCCCCAGGTTTCCGCGAAATAGCGAAAATGGCCGATGACGGGAAAATTGCGCAGGACGGTGTGTTGGGTTTGCGTTTTATCGTGAATGAAAACCGCGACCAATCCAAGAATGATCAGCGCGGCGGCAATTATCCCTATGGTCATGGCCCTGCTCCTGCCGTTCCGGCAGTGTGTTCATAACTGTTACGGCTGATTCTGTCTTGCCCTAGCGGCTTTGGCCCGGCAGCCAAACGGTAAAGATGGTACCTTTTCCCGGCTCGCTATCGATAAGCAACCGCCCACGATGGCGGTTAACAGCGTGCTTGACAATGGCAAGCCCGAGCCCGGTACCGCCGACAGCCCGGGACCGGCCCTTATCCACCCTGTAAAAACGCTCGGTAAGGCGCGGAAGATGCTCGCGCGCAATGCCGGCACCGTTATCCTCCACCGCCACGACAATGCCGCCGGGGGGAAATTGCTGGTCTTGCGCGGCGCTGGCGGAGAGTTTGATCTCACCGCCCGGTTTGCCATACTTCAAGGCATTATCGAGAAGATTGGTGAACACCTGGGTCAGTTGGTCGGCATCAGCCGGGATGGCCGGCAGTTCCGGCGGCATGGATACGCTCAACTTGGTCTGTTGCGCTTTCAGCATGGGCTCCAGCCCCGCGACAATCCTCTCTAGCAGCGGCGGCAGATGCAGCAGCTCCTTTGGCGGGGAATGCTCGGAAATCTCGATCTTGGACAGTGAGAGCAAATCGCCGATCACCCGCTGCATCCGGCCCGCCTGCTCCGCCATGATGCCAAGAAACCGCTGCTGCGCTTCCGGGTCATCGGCGGCGGGGCCGCGCAGGGTTTCGATGAAGCCAATGAGGCTGGCAAGCGGCGTGCGCAGCTCGTGGCTTGAATTCGCCACAAAATCCGCGCGCATTTTCTCCAGCGCGCGCTCACGGGTGCGGTCGCTTACCAGCATATAAACCGGCGCGCCGACAGGGATCATCGTTACCTCAAGCGCCCGCATGACCGGTGCCGCCAACACAATTTCACGCCGCACCGGCGCACCGGTGGAAAGCGCCTCGCCGAGTGCCGCGCGGATATCAGGGTGGCGCAGCAGGGCCGCGGTTTCATCGCCAAACGCGTTGATCGCGCTATCGTTGCGCCAAAGCAGGCGGCCATCACCATCCAGTTTTAAAAGCGGGTCCGGCAGGCGCTCAACCAGCGCTCTGTCCTCCGCCGCGCTGGCGATATGGCGGCCGCGGAGCAGCCGCTCGGCGTGAATAAGCCGCATCGCCTCCGCGCCCAGATCGCCCATGCCGGGCACCAGCAAATGCCGTTCAACAGGCAGCGCATCCGGCGCAGTGCGAAGCGAACGGACAAGCCTTGTCATCACCACGATGTCGCGCCCAAGCAGCAAGGCGAAGCCGATGGCGACAAGGCTGCAAACGGCCCAGGACAGCAACGCGATGGCTGGGTGCAACGCGCCGTGCAGAACCAGCAGGGCGAAAACCACGGCAGGCGTCGCCGCCAACGCCAAAAATAGCGCCGATGCGGCGGGCCAAGCCCTTTCCCAGTTGGCTTGCTCAGACATGCGCCCTCAGGGCTGATTCAGGCTGGTAGGCGCGGGAGAGGCAATACTGGGCTGGCCGGGAGCAATCGAGAATACCGCCAAGCCGCGCTTCACTGTTCCATCGGGTTGCAGAACAATAAGCCCGTCCGTGCCAGTGAAGCCGGAAGGTGCTGTAAGAACCTGGGTGGTGTAGCCGCCGGAAGACGAAGCGAGTTTGGCCAAGGCCGCGGCATCGAAGGCGATATCCGCAATACCCGGTGGCATGCTGCCATAGGCGGCGCTGTATTTGGCGTCGAAGGACGTGGCCGCGGCTGGGTCCGGCGCCGCGTAGATGGCACCCAGCAAAGCCGGCTGGCTTGCCATTGCGCTGGCAAGCGGCGCCCATAAAGCTGGCCCCATCAACTGCACCTGCGGCGCCGAAACATCGTAGTATGGCAAGAAGTTGGCCAGCTCGGCCAGCGTGTTGCCATCCGTCGCGCCAATAAATAACGCATTGAAGCTGGGAGGCGCCACCTGCTGGCGGCGCAACTCGCGGGCTCTTTCAAGCCCTGCTTCGGTGTTGTCATCTTTCGCAGCTTTAATCTGCGCCATGAGTGCCGCACCGCGTCCGTCCCAGTCCGAGATTTCTCGCACTGCATCGTTCACGCTGGAGAAATCCTGATCATAATAAACGATCTGTGGTGGCGGCTCGCTGAGGGAGGCAGCCTCCTGCTGCAAGGCTTGCGCCAGGCTGTGGCCGAAGTCCGTGCCAGGCAACAGCCCGGCAAGCTGGGTGTGGCCCGCATCCGCCGCCGCCTGCGCCACGCGCGCCACCTGCTGGGCCGGGGTAATGCCCAGCGCCCACACGCCTGGGGCGGACACCGCGCTGTCGTTGGTGAAGGCCAGAACATTCACGCCCGCCTGCTTTGCAACAGGGGCAACCGCCTGGGTTTCACCCGCAGTCAGCGGACCAAGAATAATGCCATCTCCCGCGGCCAGACCCGCCTGCGCTGCGCTGACGGCCCCCGCCGGAGTGCCGCCAGTGTCGCGGATGTCGAGCGAGGGAGAGCTTCCGGGCGGGAAAGCCAGCTTCGCGGCGTTGGCCAGCGCCTGGCCAACGGGCGCGAGCGGGCCTGAAAGCGGCACCAGCAGCAGCACATTGCCGGAAGTTTTGCCGAACCCGCCGGAAGCAGGTACTGCGCCTGATGTTAACGGCATGGGCAGACCGGAGTTGCCCGGAATTTGAGGGGCTTGACCGGCGCAGCTTACCAGCGCCAGCGTGGCGCCAAGGAGCGCGGATGAACGAAGATACGGCACGAGACGCAATTCAAGACCCTCCAACGGACGCGCCCCCCCGGACACAAATCCGGGAGTCCCTGCCCGCTCTTGTGCTGGTTTCCACGCCAATCGGCAACATGCAAGACCTCTCCGCCCGGGCAAGAGAGGTGTTATCTGGCGTGAATGTAATTTTGTGCGAAGATACCAGGACAAGCGCCGTGCTACTGCGCGCCCACGGCATTACGCAAAAATGCTTCGCTCTGCATGACCATAACGAAGAAGCGGCACTCCCCAGGCTGATTGAGGCAATGCGTGAGGGGCAGCGGTTTGCGCTGATCTCTGACGCTGGCACACCGCTGGTCTCGGACCCCGGCTACCGGCTGGTGCGCGCGGCCATCGAGGCGGGATTGAGTGTCTCCGGTGTGCCGGGGGCAAATGCCGCGGTGTTGGCCCTCACGCTCTCCGGCCTACCGCCGCAACCGTTTTTGTTTTCCGGGTTTATGCCACCGAAATCCGGCGCTAGGCGGGCCGCATTGGCAAAGCTGCGCGGCGCGGAACTGGCCGGGCTGAACGCCACCCATATTTTCTATGAGGCGCCGCACCGGCTGGCTGAATTCCTGCAGGATGCCGAATCGGCATTTGGCCCGCGCCCGGCGGCTGTATGCCGGGAGTTGACCAAGCATTTCGAGGAAGTGCGGCGCGGCACGCTGGCCGTGCTTGCGGCCCATTACGCGGCGGCGGCGGCGCGGGGGGAGATTGTGGTGGTGATCGGCCCGGCGGATGACGGCGAGGCCGGCGCCGAATCGCTCGACGAGTCGCTCCGAATCGCGCTGGCAAGCATGAGTGTGAAGGATGCCGCCGCCGCCGTGGCGGCAGCGACCGGATTACCCAAAAAACAGGTGTACAAGCGCGCGCTGGAGCTGGCGGGTCAGGGGTAGAGGTAACCCGTTTCCCAGTTTTCGCCGTTCAGCTTGAAAATCCGCCGGTCGTGCAGGCGGTAATCCACCCCCTGCCAGAATTCGAAATAATCCGGTTTTAACCGCCAGCCGGACCAGAATTCAGGCCGGGGCACCGGCTGGCCAGAGAAGCGGGTTTCGGCCTCGCGCAGCCGCTCCTCGAAGATGGCGCGCGATGCCAAGGGGCGGGACTGCTCCGAAGCCCAGGCGCCAAGCTGCGAGATGCGCGGGCGTGTCGCGAAATATTCATCGGCCGTAGCGGGCTCGAC
>JAGWZS010000064.1 GCA_018971905.1 Rhodospirillales bacterium
GGGGCCGGAAGCTAGGCGCTTCGCCTCGCCCGTGCAAGGCACAGGTGAGTTAAACGCCTTGCTGCGGCGCACAAACGGGCGCAATATCCGGGCCGCGATGTCCAAGCCGATAATAACGGAACCGGGAGTGATGGCCGCCTATCGCGCTCGCGTGGCGATGGGGTTGCTGAAATACGACGCCGCCCAGGCCTTGGCGGTTGAGCAGTTGCAGGCGCTTTGGGCCAAATTGCGCGGCTATGACCCCCACCCGGTACACGCCCCGGATGGCTGGTTTGCGCGCATGTTGCGCCTTAAGCCGGTGGAGGAAGCGCAGGATCGTCCGCACGGGCTCTACATTGTAGGCGAGGTCGGGCGCGGCAAATCCATGCTCATGGACATGTTCTTCGAGGCGGCGGAGGTGCCGCGCAAAAAGCGCATCCATTTCCATGATTTCATGCAGCAGGCGCATAAACGCTTTCACAAGATCAAGCAGGAACATCCGGAGGTGGATGACCCGGTGCCGCCGCTGGCGGATATCATCGCGGACGAGGCGTCATTGCTGTGCTTCGATGAATTCCAGGTGCATGACATCGTGGATGCGATGATCCTGGGGCGGCTGTTCGAAGCTTTGTTTATCCGTCAGGTGGTTGTCGTGGCCACCTCCAACACGCTGCCGGACGATTTGTATGCGGGCAGGCCTGGGCGCGATGCCCTGGAGCCATTCATCGAGCTTTTGAAGGAAAACCTGGATATATTGGTGCTTGATTCCGCGCAGGATTACCGGCGCGGACGCGAGCATGGCTTAAAGGTCTGGGTGGTGCCGGCGGATAGCAGAGCGACGGCGGCCATCGACCGCGTGTTCGAGCATCTTGCGGAAGACGAGTCCGCGCAGACGGAATCGCTGCCCCTTCCGGGCCGTACCCTGGTGGTGCCGATTGCCGCGAACGGCGTCGCCCGGTTCGACTTCAACGCGCTCTGCAAGAAGGCGCTGGGGCCGGCCGATTATCTGGCCATCGCCACCCACTACCACACCGTGTTGATCGACGGCATCCCGTGTCTCTCGCCCGAGAATTTCGACGAGGCCCGGCGCTTCGTCACCCTCATCGACGCGTTGTACGAGCATCGATGCAAGCTCTACGCCTCGGCTGCCGCGTATCCGGACGATTTGTATCAGATGGGTGTGGGGGTGCAGATGTTTGAACGCACGGCCTCCCGGCTTGAGGAGATGCAGAGCGACGATTATCTGGCCTTGCCGCACCTCACCTAAAGTTGCAATCGCCGCGCGGAGTTTGGCCAAATAGCCATTTTGTGCGGTGCAAAAATGCGTGCCGGAGAGGTTTTTCGCCGTTTTATTGCTCAAGCTGCACGATGCTGCTTGCCGGGCCAAGGGAATGAGAGTAGCACGCCCCGCAACGCCCCCCTTATGTAACCTTAAAGATCAGGCAGGCTATCTCCATATGAACATACATGAATACCAGGGCAAGGAATTGCTGAAGTCCTTCGGCGTCGCGGTTTTAGACGGCTATGTCGCCTGGACGCCCGAGGAAGCGGTGGATGCCGCCAAGAAGCTTCCCGGCCCCATCTACGTGGTGAAATCCCAGATCCATGCCGGCGGCCGCGGCGCTGGCAAGTTCAAGGATGACCCGAACGGCAAGGGCGGCGTGCGCCTGGCCAAGTCGCTGGACGAGGTGCGTGACGCCGCCGCCGCGATGATCGGCCAGACCCTGATCACCAAGCAGACCGGTCCGGCTGGGCGTCTGGTTCGCCGCGTTTATGTGGAGTCGGGTTGCGACATCAAGCGCGAGCTGTACCTCTCCTTGCTGATCGACCGTTCGGTGTCCGAGATCGTGATCATGGCCTCCACCGAGGGCGGCATGGAGATTGAGGAAGTCGCCGAGAAGCACCCGGAGAAGATTCTCCGCGCCCCGGTTGACCCGGCCTCCGGCATTTCCGGCTTTCACGCCCGCAAGCTGGCCTTCGGCCTGGGCCTTGAAGGCAAGCAGGTTGGCACCTTCACCAAATTCGTCACCGCGATGTACAACGCCTTCGTGGCGCTGGACATCGCGATCATCGAGATCAACCCGCTGGTCGTGACCGGCTCCGGTGAGATCTACGCGCTCGACGCCAAGGTGACCTTCGACGACAACTCCCTCTACCGTCACCCCGAGATCGAGCAGCTGCGCGACGAGGGTGAGGAAGACCCGAAGGAGCTGGAAGCGAACAAGTACTCGCTCTCCTACGTGGCGCTGGATGGCAGCATCGGCTGCATGGTCAACGGCGCCGGCCTTGCCATGGCGACCATGGACATCATCAAGCTCTACGGCGCCGAGCCCGCGAACTTCCTGGATGTCGGTGGCGGCGCCACCAAGGAGCGCGTGACCGCGGCCTTCAAGATCATCCTCTCCGACCCGAACGTGGAAGGCATTCTGGTCAACATCTTCGGCGGCATCATGCGCTGCGACGTGATCGCGGAAGGCGTGATCGCGGCGGCGCGCGAGGTTTCGCTCTCCGTGCCGCTGGTGGTGCGCCTTGAAGGCACCAATGTGCAGCTCGGTAAGGACATCATGGCCAAATCCGGCCTGCCCATCATCCCCGCCGACAACCTGGCCGATGCGGCCGAAAAAATCGTCAAAGCCGTGAAGGAAGCCGCGTAATGGCCGTTCTCGTCAATAAAAACACCAAGGTCATCACCCAGGGCTTCACCGGAGCCCAGGGCACCTTCCACTCCGAGCAGGCGCTGGCCTACGGCACCAAGGTTGTGGGCGGTGTGACCCCCGGTAAGGGCGGCACCACGCATCTGGACCTGCCGGTGTTCAACACCGTGGCAGAGGCTGTCGCCAAAACCGGCGCCAACGCCTCCGCCATCTATGTGCCGCCGCCGTTCGCGGCTGATTCCATCCTGGAAGCCATCGATGCGGGCATGGAGCTGATCGTCTGCATCACCGAGGGTATTCCGGTGCTGGACATGGTGAAGGTCAAGCGCGCCCTGTCCGGCTCCAAATCCCGTTTGGTCGGCCCCAACTGCCCCGGCGTCATCACCCCGGATGAGTGCAAGATCGGCATCATGCCCGGCCACATCCACAAGCGCGGCTCCATCGGCATCGTCTCACGCTCCGGCACCCTCACTTATGAGGCCGTGGCGCAGACCACCGCCGCCGGGCTTGGCCAGTCCACCTGCGTGGGCATTGGCGGCGACCCGGTGAAGGGCACCGACTTCATCGAAGTGCTGGACATGTTCCTGCATGACGATGAGACCCAGGCGATCATCATGATCGGCGAAATCGGCGGCCCCTCCGAGATCGACGGCGCGGAATTCCTGGCCCGCCACAAGATCAAGAAGCCGGTTGTGGGCTTCATCGCCGGTGCCACCGCACCTCCGGGCCGCCGCATGGGCCATGCCGGTGCGGTTATCTCCGGCGGCAAAGATACCGCCCAGGCGAAGATTGCCGCCATGAAGGAAGCGGGTATCTTCGTGGCGGATAGCCCAGCCTCGCTGGGCAGCACCATGCTAAAGGCGCTCAGCGCCTGATTTTGAAACCCCCAGGTGGTCTCACCTGGGGGTTTTTTATGCCCCCGGCCGCTTCCATGCGCCCTGGGCAACCCAGCCAAAAGGTCAGAGTAACGGTACAATAACATTCCTGCCTTATATGTGCCGCAAAGAAAGTCCTGCATAACGCCCGCCCGGCCGATTCTTGGAGGCCAGGCTGTTGGTTCTGGAAAAGGATGGATCGGATGGCCGGTGTGGACGTGATCGCGACGGCGATGAACGGGGCAAATGCCCAATTCATCGCGCAGCTTTATGCGAAATGGGCGGACGCCCCCAACTCGGTTGACCCCGATTTCGCGGCGCTGTTCGCCGCCCTGGACGATGATACCCGCGCCATCTTCACGGATGCCTCCGGCGCCTCCTGGGCGCCCCGGCCGTCAGTATTCGAAACCGTCAGCACCGAGGCCGCCCCCCGCCCGGCGCAGCCCCCCGCCCTTGCTGATACCCATGCCGCAACGCTGGATTCCATCCGCGCCCTCATGCTCATCCGCGCCTACCGGGTGCGCGGCCATCTGGAAGCCCGGCTCGACCCGCTGGGCCTGAAACAGAAGGGCAACCATTCCGAGCTTGACCCCGCTTCCTACGGCTTCACCGAAGCGGGGGACATGGACCGGCCGATTTTCCTCGACGGCGTGCTGGGCTTCGACACCGCCACCCTGCGCGAGGTGATGGCAGCACTCCGCCAGAGTTATTGCGGCGAGATCGGCGTGGAATTCATGCATATCCAGGACCCGGCACAGAAAAGCTGGATCCAGCGCCGGATCGAGGGTGCGCCCTGGCTCACCGCTTACGACAAAAAGGGCAAGATCAAGATCCTGAAGCAGCTGACCGAGGCTGATTCCTTCGAAACATTTTGTCAAAAGCGCTTCGTCGGCACCAAGCGTTTCGGGCTTGAAGGCGGTGAGAGCACCATTCCGGCGCTGCACGCCATCATCGAGGCCGCCTCGGCCAAGGGTGTGCGGGAAATCGCCATCGGCATGCCGCACCGAGGCCGCCTCAACACCCTGGTTAATATCGTCAAGAAGCCGCTGGTGGCGCTGTTTTCCGAATTCGGCGGCGCCTCCGCCAAGCCGGACGACGTGCAAGGCTCAGGCGATGTAAAATACCATCTCGGCACCTCCACGGATGTAGTGATCAACGGCAATCAGCTGCACGTTTCGCTGCAGCCCAACCCCTCGCACCTTGAGGCGGTGGACCCGGTGGTGGTTGGCAAGATCCGCGCCCGGCTGGATATGGCCGGCGATGCCACACGCCGTTCCGCCATGGCAATTCAGATGCATGGCGACGCCGCCTTCGCGGGCCAGGGGCTGGTGTATGAAACACTGGCGATGAGCCAGCTCATCGGCTACCGCACCGGCGGCTCGGTGCATCTGGTGGTGAACAACCAGATCGGCTTCACCACCGTCCCCGCACACGCTTTTTCGGGCATGTATTGCACGGATGTCGCGAAATCCGTCCAGGCACCCATTTTTCATGTGAATGGCGACAACCCCGAGGCCGTGGTTTATGTGGCGCAGCTTGCCGCCGAATTCCGCTGCGAATTCGCAACCGATGTGGTTATCGACCTCGTCTGCTACCGCCGCCATGGTCATAACGAAAATGACGAGCCAGCGTTCACCCAGCCGATTATGTACAAGGCGATCCGCGCCCTGCCGACCACACGCACTCTGTACGCGGAAGCGCTGGCGAAGGAAGGCTCCGTCTCCGAGGCGGAGGCGAACGCCCTGCAAAACACCTATGGCCAGGAGCTGGAAGCCGCCTTTGAGGGTGCCAAGGACTACAAGGTCAACAAGGCGGATTGGCTGGAAGGCCATTGGGCCGGGCTGAAACAGGCGGGCGACGATGTTGAACAGCTGGATGGCATTACCGCCGCCCCGCTGGCGCAGCTTCAACAGGTGGGTAAGGCGCTCTACACCCCGCCGCAAAACTTCAACCTCAACCCCAAGATCGCCCGTCAGCTGGAAGACAAGCGGCAGATGTTCGAATCTGGCGAGCGCATCGACTGGGCCACCGGCGAGGCGCTGGCGTTTGGCACCCTGCAGCTGGATGGCCACCGCGTACGCCTCTCGGGTGAGGATGTGCAGCGTGGCACCTTCTCCCAGCGCCACGCGGTGCTTATCGACCAGACGAATCAAAACGAATACGTGCCGCTGAACAATATCCAAGCGGGGCAGGCGCGGATCGAGCTGTTCAACTCCCTGCTCTCCGAAGCAGGGGTGCTGGGCTTCGAATATGGCTACTCCCTGGCCGACCCCTCGGTGCTGGTGCTGTGGGAGGCGCAGTTCGGCGATTTCGCCAATGGCGCGCAGGTGATCATCGACCAGTTCATCGCCGCGGGCGAGAGCAAATGGCTGCGCATGAGCGGCCTGGTGATGCTGCTGCCGCATGGCCAGGAAGGCCAGGGGCCGGAGCATTCCTCCGCCCGGCTGGAGCGTTACCTCCAGCTCTGCGCCGAGAACAACATGGTGGTTGGCAATCTCACCAGCCCGGCGAATTATTTCCATGCGCTGCGCCGCCAGATGAAACGCAACTACCGCAAGCCGCTGGTGCTGATGACGCCAAAATCCCTGCTGCGCCACAAGCTCGCGGTTTCACCGCTGGCGGATTTCGCCGAGGGCACCTGCTTCAAATTCGTTTTGCCCGAAACCGACACGCTGGTGCCGCCCGAGCAGGTGAAGCGTGTGGTGCTGTGCTCCGGCAAGGTGTATTACGACCTGCTGGCCGAGCGGCGGGAGCGCGGCATCAATGATGTCGCCATTGTCCGGGTGGAGCAGCTCTACCCCTTCCCGGCGAAGGCGCTGAAGGCGGCCCTGGAAAACTATAGAAACGCCGAGGTGGTGTGGTGCCAGGAAGAGCCGCAGAACAGCGGCGCCTGGTTCTTTGTGGACCGGCGGATCGAGACCGTGCTGAACTGCCTGAACAATAAAGCCACGCGCCCGCGTTATGTGGGCCGTGCGGCCATGGCCTCGCCTGCCCCGGGCCTTGCCAAGGCGCATCTCGCCGAGCAGGCTGCCCTGGTCAACGAGGCGCTGAGCGTTTAACCCTCCCACACGGCAACGAGAGCAGGAGTTTTCATGTCGGTCGATATCAAGGTTCCCACGCTCGGTGAAAGCGTTTCCTCCGCCACCATCGCCCGCTGGATCAAGAAAATAGGCGAGGCTGTTGCCGCGGACGAACCCATTGTGGAGCTGGAAACCGATAAAGTGACCGTCGAGGTGAACGCGCCGGAAGCAGGCGTCATCGCCGAGATCGCCGCCGGGGAAGGCGCTGAGGTAGCGCCCGGTGATCTGCTGGGCCGGGTGGATGCCAAAGGTGCCGCCGCCGCGCCCATGAAGGAGCCCGCCGAAGCCGCCGCACCCAAAACCGGCGTGAATGCCCAGCAACAGGCCCCTGGCCCGGTGGCGCGCCCTGGCGTTGGCGCCCTGCCCGCCGCCGCCAAGATGATGGCCGATAAGAATGTGAACCCGGCGGATGTAACCGGCACCGCCAAGGATGGCCGCATCTCCAAGGGTGACGTTCTGGCCTTTGTGAACAAGCCCGCCGCCGCCCCGCCCGCACCTGCGGCAAAACCCGCCCGCGCGAATGACGCGCGCGAGGAACGGGTGAAGATGACCCGTCTGCGCAAAACCATCGCCGCCCGGCTGAAAGAAGCGCAGAACACCGCCGCCATGCTCACCACCTTCAACGAGGTGGACATGAGCGCCATCATGGCGCTGCGCGCCACCTACCGCGAGGCGTTCGAGAAAAAACACGCCGGCATCCGCCTTGGGTTCAACGGCTTCTTCGTGAAGGCGGTGTGCGCGGCGCTGGCTGAGTTCCCGGCGGTGAATGCCGAGATTGATGGCGACGACATCGTTTATAAGAACTTCGTGAACATGGGCATTGCCGTGGGTGGTGCCAATGGCCTCGTGGTGCCAGTTATCCGCGATGCGCAAACCAAGAGCATTGCGGAAATTGAAGCCGAGATCGCGGGATTTGCCAAACGCGCCAAGGATGGCACGCTGAAGCTGGATGAACTCTCCGGCGGGTCGTTCTCCATTACCAACGGCGGGGTTTACGGCTCGCTGATGAGCACGCCGATTCTCAACCCGCCGCAATCGGCGATTCTGGGCATGCATAAAATCCAGGAGCGCCCGGTGGTGGTGGACGGCAAGATCGAGATCCGCCCGATGATGTATCTGGCGGTTTCTTACGACCATCGCATCATCGACGGCCGCGAAGCGGTCTCCTTCCTGGTGCGGGTGAAGGAAAGCCTTGAAGACCCCCGCCGCCTGCTGCTGGAAATTTGAAAATCAAAAGGCCCCGAAAGGGGCTTTTTATTTCACCACCTCCCGCATCGGCACCAGATTATCCATGAACCTTTCAGCACAAGCCCGCCAGGAGAATTGCTCCGCATAGGGTCGGCAACGCGCGCGGTCCACGTCCAGAGCCTTCAGGCAGGCGCTGCGTAAATCCTCATCCAGCGCGCCCACGGGCAGCGGCGCCCCGCCCAGAATATCCTTCGGACCCGTAACCGGGTAAGCCGCCACCGGCAAACCGCAGGCTAGCGCCTCCAGCACCACCAGCCCGAACGTATCAGTGCGGGATGGAAACACAAATACATCTGCCCCCGCATAGGCTTTTGCCAAATCCGCGCCATGGCGCGCACCGGCAAAATGTGCCGCGGGAAATTCTTTTTCCAGCGCCTTGCGCTGCGGCCCATCACCCACCACCAGCTTGGAGCCTGGCAGATTGAGCGACAGAAAAGCACGCAGGTTTTTCTCCACCGCCACCCGGCCCACATAGGCAAAGATCGGGCGTGGCAAATCCCACGCCTCACGCGGCTCGGGGTGGAATGTATCCAAATCCACCCCGCGCGACCAGGGGCGAATATTGTTAAACCCCCGCCCCGCGAGTTCTTCGCGCAAGGAGTGCGTGGCCACCATCACGCCTGCGCTGGCATTATGGAAATGCCGCAGCCAGGCATAGGTGAGGCGGGCCGGAATGCGTGTGCGGGCCTGAATATATTCCGCAAAGCGCGTGTGAAACGCGGTGGTGAACTGCACCTTATGCCGCGTCGCATAGGCCCGCGCTGCCAGGCCCAGCGGCCCTTCGGTTGCCACATGTAGCGCATCGGGCTTGAACTCTTCGATGACCCTTGCCAGCTTGCGGCCGGGAAACAGCGCCAGCTTTATCTCAGGGTAAGAAGGGGCTGGCATGGCGTTGAACCTGTCCGGCCCCACCACCTCCACAATTTTGCCCATGGCGCGCATCTCGGCGGTAATGGTGCGCAGGGTTCTCACCACGCCGTTCACCTGCGGTTCCCAGGCATCGGTAATGATGAGAATGCGC
>JAGWZS010000315.1 GCA_018971905.1 Rhodospirillales bacterium
CTGATACGGTGAAGAAATTGATCGGGCTGGGGCTGACGGTCGCCATTGAGGCGGGAGCGGGCGTTCAATCCGCGATATCTGACAATGACTTTGCCGCGGCTGGCGCTGAAATTGCGGCTGATGCCGCGGCAGCGGCCAACGGTGCGGGGATTCTGTTCGCGGTGAACGCGCCGGATGAAGCTGTGCGCGCGCTGCTGGCGCCGGGTACGCTTGTCGTCGCCACGCTGGGCGCTGCATCTGACCCCACATTGGCCCCGGCTCTTGCCGCCGCCAAGATCGACGCCGTGGGGCTGGAACTGCTGCCGCGCACCACCCGTGCGCAAAGCATGGACGTGCTGTCCTCCCAGGCGAATCTGGCGGGCTATCGCGCCGTGATCGAGGCGGCGACGGCCTTCCCGCGCGGTTTTCCGCTGCTGATGACCGCTGCCGGCACGGTGCCACCCGCCCGCGTTTTCGTGGTTGGCGCCGGTGTGGCCGGTTTGCAGGCCATTGCCACGGCGCGCCGCCTTGGCGGCATTGTGTCGGGCACCGATGTGCGCCCCGCAGCGAAAGAAGAAATTCGTTCGCTCGGCGCTACCTATGTCGGCGTTGACGACGAAGAGAGCGCCAAGCAGACCGGACCCTATGCCGGGCAGATGTCCGACGAGTTCCGTGCCAAGCAGGCCGCGCTGATGACCAGCACGGTTGCCAAGAACGATATCGTGATCTGCACCGCCCTGGTGCAGGGCCGCAAGGCGCCGGTGATCGTGACCTCCGAGATGGTGGCGGGCATGAAGCCGGGCTCCATCATCGTGGACCTGGCGGCCGAGGCTGGCGGCAATTGCGCCGACACGGTGCCGGGTGAGGTGATCACCACCCCGAATGGCGTGACGATTCTCGGGCACAAGAACTGGCCCGCGCGCATCGCTGTGGCGACGAGCCAGCTCTATGCGCGTAATCTGCTCACGTTCCTCACCACCTTCTGGGACAAGGACGCCAAGGCGCCCAGCCTGAATCCGGATGATGATCTGATCAAAGGCGCGATGTTGACCCGGGGCGGCGAGATCGTTCACCCCAATTTCAAGCCCGCCGCCTAAAAGAAAGGGAGGCTTTTCATTATGACACCTGCAGATTTGGCCGCCCAGGCGGCGAACCTTGCTCATCAGGCTTCCGTGCTGGCGCAGAATGCCGCCGGTGTGGCCGCCGTGGCCGCGCAGAATGCGCCGCCGGCAGCGCCGTTCGTTTATCTGTTCAGCATCTTCGTGCTGGCTGTGTTCGTCGGTTACTATGTGGTCTGGTCGGTTACTCCGGCGCTGCACTCGCCGCTGATGGCCGTTACCAACGCCATTTCGTCCGTTATCATCGTGGGCGCCATGCTGGCCACGGGGCTGAATGGCAGCATTGTGGCCCATATATTCGGCTTCCTGGCCGTGGTGCTGGTCTCGGTTAATATTTTTGGCGGCTTTGCGGTAACCAACCGCATGTTGGCCATGTTCAAGAAGAAGTAAGCGCAAGATGAATCAGTCTCTCACCTCCTTCGCGTATCTCGTCGCGGCGGTTCTGTTCATTCTGGCGCTGCGTGGCTTGTCTCATCCCACCACCTCGCGCCGTGGCAACCAGTTTGGCATGGCCGGCATGGTGATCGCCATTGTCGCCACCTTCCTGCATGGCGGGATGGATTGGGGCTGGGCGCTGGTGATCCTGCTTGGCATCGCCATTGGCGGG
>JAGWZS010000065.1 GCA_018971905.1 Rhodospirillales bacterium
CGGCAGCAGCCGCTCCATGGCGGCCGCAAAAGCATGGGCTACTGGCAATGCGCCCGGCTGGATACCGCGTCGATGTCACGCTTCATCCCCGGTGAAGGCGTGGTGAACTGGCTGTTCAGCGACGCCAGCGTCTCGCAGGCTTCCTGGTTCTGGTGAATCGCGGCGAGCGACGAAGCCAGCCCCAGCATGGCGTGCGGCGCGTAGGTGCCGGTCTTGTTCATGTTATAGGTGTTGTAATACGCCACGGCGGCATTTTGTGCATCGCCCTGGGCCGCGTAGCTCTGCGCCGCCAGGTACTGCGCCCGGTACGCCTGCGGCGCGGATTTATTATTGGCGACAATGCTCTGCGCCAGCTTCCCGGCGGCAGCGTAGTCGTGCTTGTCGTAAGCGCTGATTGCGGCTTGCAACGCCGCTTTTGGGTCGCTGGGCGGCACAGCGGCCACCGGCGGCGCTGAAGGCGCCAAGCCCTGCGGCGTGTTATCCGCCTGCGGGCCAGGCGCACCACCCGGTGCCGCCCCCGGCGCCGCGGCACCACCATTGCTCATCTGAAATTTCAGATCGCCGATTTCCTTCTGCGTCTGGTCGTTCTGGGTCTGCACCTGATGCTGAAGATCAGACACCTCGCCATTCAGGGTCTGTACCTGGGCCTGCAGCTGCTGCACCTGTGTCAGCAACGCCGGAACCAGCGAGTTGCCCGCCCCGCTGCTGGGCGGTGGCGCGGCATTTCCACCCAAAGATGATCCGCCATTACCACCGCCCTGGGTCTGCAACTGCTGCATCTGCTGCTGCAACTGCAATATCTCGTTTTGCAGCGCGATCCCCTCCTGGCTCTGGATCAATGGCTGGGCGGAGGCACCCAGTGGCATGAGCAGCGTGGCGGCAAGCAGCGGAATTCTATAGCGCATTGAAACTCCAGTCGGGGCCTTTGAACGAATTCAAATATAAACACGCAAACGCCCAAAACAAAACCGGCGGCCTTACGGGCCGCCGGTTGACGCATTCCCCGGCGAAACCGGGAGAGTGATTAGTGGCAGTTCTGCGGGTTGAAGCCCTGAACCGAGGTAATCGCGTTACGGTTCTGCGCATAAGCAGCCTCGTCGTTGCCAGCGGCAACCGGGCAATCCTTACCATAGGAGATGGTCTGGATGCGCGAGGACGCAACACCCTGGGCAACCAGGTAGTCGCGGGCCGCGTTGGCACGGCGCTGGCCAAGGGCCAAGTTATAGGTCTCGGTGCCGCGCTCATCGGCGTTACCCGCCACCAACACGTTCACGGAGGGGTACTTGGCGAGCCAGGCAGCCTGCTTGCTCAGCGTCGCGTCAGAGTCGCTGGAGAGGCTGGACTGGTTGAAAGCGTAGAACACGCGGTCGCCGACATTGGCAACAAGGTCCTGCTCGGAGCCCGGAGCCGGGCCGGTGGACGCCTCAGCGCCGGTCCCCGTGTTCGAGGCGGTGCTGGCGGGGTTGGAGGAGCAAGCTGCCAGCAGGGCAAGGCCGGCGAGAGCGCCCAGTGCTTTGATTTTCATGGTAGGAACCGATCCCTGTCCGAAGTTGGATGAGCAAAATTTAGCCGTTTGGTTGCGTAACCACTATGATTACGTCACCTCGCGGGCTGTACTCTCCCCGGCCGGGAAGGGTCAAGCGCCACGTTCAGCTAAATTATTAGTCTAGCGGCGTTTTCTACGCCCGCAATGATTTTCTTTGCCCCTGTTGATTATTTGTAACACCTTTGAAAAACCTGCTTTTCATCGCCGGTTAGCCGACGCCCCCCACTCTGACTTGACATTTCCCGCCGCGCGCGGTCTGCCCTGCCCCGGAATACAGAGGCAAATTCAAGATGCAGAGCAATCATTTGAAGGGCTTGGTGGAAACAGCGCTGCCCGCCATCGCGGCGGCGGACGCAGCATCTCTGGAAGAGCTGCGGGTTTCCCTGCTCGGCAAAAATGGCAATGTGACGTTGCTGTTAAAATCACTCGGCGGAATGGATGCCGAGGCCCGCAAAACCGCTGGCGCCGAGATCAACCACGCGAAAATGCAGATCACCGATGCGCTTTCGGCGCGGCGCGCGGTGCTGGATTCGCAGGCGCTTGAGCAGAAACTCGCCGCCGAACGCATCGATGTCACCCAGCCTCCCCGGCCCGACTCCGCCGGCGCGCTGCATCCGCTCTCCCGCACGCAGGAAGAACTGGCCGCCATCTTCGCCGCCATGGGCTTTGCCATCGCCGAAGGGCCGGATATCGAGAGCGACTGGAATAATTTCTCCGCCCTCAACATCCCCTCGCATCATCCCGCCCGGGCGATGATGGACACGTTCTATCTCACGGGCGACCAGGTGCTGCGCACCCACACCTCGCCAGTGCAAATCCGCACCATGCTGGAATGGGCAAAAACCGAAGGGCTGGGCGAATCTCCCGCCCCCATCCGCATCATCGTGCCTGGCCGCACCTTCCGCGCCGACCATGACGCCACCCACTCCCCCATGTTCCATCAATGCGAGGGGCTGGTGATCGGCCAGGGCATCACGCTTGGCCATCTCAAAGGCTGCCTCATCGACTTTCTGCGCGCCTATTTCGGCTTACCGGAACTCCCCGTTCGCCTGCGCTCCAGCTATTTCCCCTTCACCGAGCCTTCGATGGAGGTTGATATCGGCTGGAACCGCAAAACCGGCGAACTGGGCGGTGGCACAGATTGGCTGGAAATCGGCGGGTCGGGTATGGTGCACCCCAACGTGCTCGCCAATTGCGGCATAGACCCGCGCCGTTTCCAGGGTTTTGCCTTCGGCATGGGGCTGGAGCGCATCACCATGCTCAAGCACGGCATCGCCGATCTGCGTCTTTTCTACGAAAGCGACGTGCGCTGGCTGCGCCATTACGGCGCCTCGCCCCTTACCCCCGCCAGCCTGCACGAAGGACTATAAGCCGATGAAGTTCTCCCTCTCCTGGCTTAAAACCTGGCTGGAAACCGACGCCCCGCTGGAAGACATCCTCGCCACCCTCAACAAGATCGGCCTTGAGGTCGAAGGTGTTGAAAACAAGGCCGAGGCGCTGAAGCCCTTCACCATCGCCCAGATTATCGAGGCGCAGCCCCACCCCAACGCCGACCGCCTGCGCGCCTGCCGCGTCACGGCGGGTGGAGCGGAGCTGTCCGTGGTCTGTGGTGCGCCCAATGCCCGCACCGGGCTTAAAGTGGTGTTCGCCCCCCCGGGTGCCACCATCCCCACCAGCGGCCTGGTGCTGAAAATAGGCGAGATTCGCGGCGTGAAATCCGAAGGCATGCTCACCAGCACCCGCGAGCTAGGCCTGGGCGAAGATCACGAGGGCATTATCGAACTGCCGGAAGACGCCCCCATCGGCGCCAATTATGCGCAATGGGCAGGGCTGGACGAGCCGGTCATCGAAATCTCCGTCACCCCCAACCGGGGCGATGCGCTTTCCGTGCGCGGCATCGCGCGGGACCTCGCGGCAGCCGGGTTGGGCACGCTGAAGCCCTTCGCCCCCGCTCCCATCAAGGGCAACGGCGCCTCCGCCATTCAGTGGGCGAACGCGTATGCGGAAGCCTGCCCCTGGATTCTCGGCCGCACCATTCGCGGCGTGAAGAACGGCCCCAGCCCGGCCTGGCTGGTGAAACGGCTGGAGAGCATCGGTCTGCGCCCCATCAACGCGCTCGTCGATATCACCAATTTCTTCACCTTCGACCTCGGCCGCCCGCTGCATGTGTTCGACGTGACGAAGATCAACGGCCCCACCCTCACCCTGCGCCGCGGGCAGGAGGGCGACAGCTTCCCCGGCCTTGCCGGCAAAGAGGTGCAGGCCAGCCATGAGGATTGCGTGATCGCCGACGGCGCCGGGGCGCAGTCCCTCGCCGGCATTACCGGCGGCGAGGGCACAGGCTGCGATGCTGCCACCACGGATGTGTTCATCGAATGCGCCTTGTTCGACCGTGTGAAGATCGCCCAGACCGGCCAGCGCGCGGGTATCTTCTCAGACGCCCGCGCCCGCTTTGAACGCGGGATCGACAGCCAGCTTCTCCCCGAAGCCCTGGACGCCGCCACTGCCATGGTGCTGGAACTCTGCGGCGGCGAGGCCAGCGAGATCACAGAGGCTGGTTCGCGCCCCGAGTGGAGCCGCCAGGCCAAATTACGCTTCGCGCGCTTGGCCAGCTTCGGCGGGTCGGACATCACACCTCCGGAAGCCATCGCCTCGCTGGAACGCCTCGGCTTCACCGTGGTGACGGAGGATGCCGCCAGCGTCACCGTCGCCGTGCCAAGCTGGCGCAATGATGTCGCTCAGCCGCCATCGCTGGACCAGGCGCCAGACCTGCCCGGTGCCATGGCCGCCGCCGAAGGTGCGGCCGAGATCGAGCCTGAGGCCGACCTCATCGAAGAAGTGCTGCGCCTGAAAGGGCTAGATGCCATCACCCCGGTTTCCCTGCCGGTTGCCTCCCTGGTGCCTGCCCCCATCCTCACGCCCAAGCAGGCCCGCACAGCATTGGCGCGCCGGGTGCTCGCCACGCGCGGGCTGCTGGAATGCGTGACGTTCAGCTTCACGGACGATGCCAGCAATGCCCTGTTCGGGGACGCACCGGAGAGCCTGCGCCTCGCCAACCCCATCTCCGCCGACCTCAACCAGATGCGCGCCACGCCGTTGGCCACACTGGCCCAGGCCGCCGCGCGCAACCTCGCCCGTGGCATCTCGGATTTCGGCCTGTTTGAAACTGGCCCGGCCTATGCGGCGGATACCTCCCAGGTGCTGGTGGCTGCCGGCCTGCGCGTGGGCGGCACCGGGCTTTCCGCCCTCACCCCAGCCCGTGCCTTCGACGCGATGGACGCGAAGGCGGATGCGCTCACCGTGCTCTCAGCCCTCGGCGTGCCGATGGACGCTGTCACCACCATTGCGGGTGGGCCGTCCTACTACCATCCAGGCCAGTCCGGCGCGCTGATGCAGGGGCCAAAAACCATGCTGGCCCGCTTTGGC
The DNA here is from genome assembly GCA_018971905.1 of Rhodospirillales bacterium. Taxonomy (GTDB): domain Bacteria; phylum Pseudomonadota; class Alphaproteobacteria; order Acetobacterales; family Acetobacteraceae; genus Acidocella. The sequence continues at coordinate 4,973 of JAGWZS010000065.1, forward strand.
ACGCTGCACCCCAACCTTACGCGGGCGTTGGATTTGCCCACGGGCACGGTCGCGTTCGAAATCTTCCTGGACGCCATCCCCGAACCTAAACGCCGCAAGAAGACCGCCCCGGCGCTGCCGCCCTTCCAGCCATTGCGGCGGGATTTCGCCTTCCTGGTGGATGAGAGCGTGGGTGCCGAGGCCGTGCTGCGCGCCGCCCGCGGAGCAGAGCGCAGCCTCGTCACCGGCGTGGCGTTGTTCGACCGCTACCAGGGCAAGGGCGTACCGGAGGGCAAGGTCTCATTGGCCATCGCGGTCACGCTGCAACCGTCGGAAAAGAGCCTCACGGACGCCGAAATCGAAGCCGTCTGCGCCAGGATCATCGCCGAAGTAGGCAAGAAAACCGGCGCCGCGCTGCGCGGCTGAGCCATCATCGGCTTAGCAGCGCGAACACCCGCAGGGCGGATGCCAGAGGCCGGTCTGGTCCGCGCCCGGCGTCAATCCGCGTTACCAGCGCGGAAAGAGCAAAGCCGTCGGCCTGCGCAATTCTCTCCAGCACCGCCCAGAACTCCGGCTCCAGCGCCACGCTGGTGCGGTGCCCGGAAAGTGAAAAGCTACGCTTTTCGAGCATCCGCGAACGTATGCAGCAAAGCTGGCAGAAAGCCGAAGGTTGCAATCAACACAGCAGCCAGGCTGAGAAACAGCAGCTCCCCCATGCTGGCCGTGCCCCTGTCCGCCGAAAACGCCAGCGAACCAAACGCCGTGCCAGTGGTAAGGGCCGAAAACAGCACCGCCCGTGCCGTGGCCGAGGAGAGAAAGCTACGCATCCCCGCACGGAAGTTCATCACGAAATACACATTGAACGAAACCCCCACCCCCAGCAGCAGCGGCAGCGCGATGATGTTCGCGTAATTGATGGACATGCCAGCTATTTTTGCAAACAAGGCGGTCAGCAGCGCTGAGAGCCCCAGCGTGGCCAGCACCAGGGCGCTGTCGCGCAGATTGCGGAACACCAGGAGCAAAATCACCAGAATCGCCGCGAACGCCAGAATCGCCGCCTCACGGAATGAAGCCAGAATCGTTCCCGCCGTGGCGATGGTAGAGATCGCCGGGCCACCCGCATTGGGCGCCACCGCCTGCACCGCCTTGGCGAATTGATGCAGCCCCCTCGTGGTCTGTGCTGCCGCTGTGGGAAAAGCCTCCACCCGCACCTGCCCATCTGGCAGGAACCAATCATTCTTGATCCCGGCGGGCAGCGTCGCCTCGGTAATCGGCTTGGCCTGCAGGCTGGCGGCCAGCCTGCCCAGCTCCAACGGCAGAAAGCGGGTCATGCCCGCATTCATCGCCATAATCGTGGCATCGTTCTCGCCGCGCAGCCGCTTCAGCACCGCCTCGATCTTCAGCAGCTCGCTATCCTTGGGCAGCTTCGCCGAAACACCGTCAATGGCGGCAATGGTCTTGCCCATCGCATCGCGGATCTCGGCAGCGCTCACCTGCGTCTGCGGCGGACTCGCCGCCGCCGCCAAAGTTGGTGCCAATATGGTCTGGGCCTGCGCCAGCATCGCCAGCTTCTGCGCCTGGTCCTGCGGCACGAATGTCGCACCTGAGATCGCCTGTGAAACCTCCGGCAGCTTGCTCAGCTTTTCCGCCAGCGCCCGCGCCGCATCAAGGTTGGGCACCATCGCGTCGGCATAAAACGGATTGGTCTGCGGGTCGGCGAGCAGCGAATGGATCGTGCGCATACTCTCGGTGTTCGGATCCTTCGTATCCAGCGGGTTGGCGTCGAAATTGATCGTCGCGGCGGCCACGCCACCCGCCACGGCAAGTGCTGCGAACAACACCAGCGTAAGGCGCCGGTGGCGGTGCAGAAAATCATCCGCCACCGCGCCGCCGGGCATCCCCACGGGCGCTGCCTCCGGCAGCGGGTTGAACAGCCTCAGCAATGCCGGCAGAAAAGTTATGGTGCAGAAAAAGGCGATAAACATGCCCGCCCCGGCAATCTCGCCCAGCTCCGCCACGCCCACAAACGGCGTGGGCGAAAACGCGAAAAACCCGCAGGCCGTGGCCGTGGCCGCCAGGGCAATCTGCGCCCCGGCCTGGCGTGCGGTTTCCGTTAATGCCAAACCCAACGTCGGCACCGCATGGCGCACCGCGCGCAACCGCACCGCATATTGAATCGCGAAATCCACCGCGAGCCCGATGAACAAAATGGCGAATGCCACCGAGATCAGGTTGATCACCCTCACCACAATGGCCGCATAGGTCATCGTCAGCACCAGCCCCATCACCAGGGTTAGCAGAATGGGCACAATCAACCGCCAGGAGCGCAGCGCCAGGTAGAGCCACAGCGCAATCAGCGCGAGGCTGATCACCCCCCCCAGCACCAGCCCCTGGGTTAGCGAGGCGAATTGCTCATCTGAGAGCGGAATCTGCCCGGTGTAATGCACCGTGGCGCGCCCAGCCCGCACATCCGGCAAAGCGGCGGCAATGCGCACCAGCGCTGCGGTGGCCGCGCCGCCAGGCTGCAAACTGCCCTGGTCCAGCCGTGGATGCGCCAGCACAAACGCGGCCCCGCCCTGGCCGGGCGCGCCATTCATTATCAGGCCCTGCCAGGAAAGCGGCACGGGGTGGCCATCCGCCGCCGCCTGGAGGTTTTTGCGCACCCCCGCCAGCGCCTTGTTAAAGGGCGAAATATCGGCCCCCGCCTGCACGCCCTGGGCAATCAGCCCCAGTCCGGTAAGCAAGCCCCGCGCGGAAGGGTCCGCCGCCAGCTGCCCCAGGAAGGGCTGCGCCGCGACAATCTGATTCAGCAGCGCCGCCAGCCCATCTGCGGGCAACAGCAGCAATCCCTCGTTTTGATAGAAAGGGCTGCCGGCCGGGTAGCTTGAATCGACGAAATTCTCCGTATCCGCCTTCAGCGCCGCATTCAGCGCGGCCGCGGTTTCAGAGGCTTCCTCCGGCGTATCCGCCCGCACCACCGCCACAATCAAATCGTTGAATTGAGGGAAGTTCTTGTTTTCCAGTATCTGCGCCTGGCGCCACGGCAAGGTGCTGGCAAAGAGATGGTCGGTGTCCGTATCGATCGTCAGGTTACGGAACGTGTAGGTAAGCCCAAGCGCCGCCGCCACCAGAAACAGCACGATGCAGAGCACGGCATAGCGGCGCGCGGCGCTCACGGCAGCAACAATAAACGGCACTTTTTCCCCCGCTTGCCCGGCTGAAATAGGCTTGCCGGGCCTAGAAGGCCAGCCCAGACATCACCAGCCGGCCGTAAACATCAGCCAGAACCATTTGCAAGGCTTCCAACAGAAGAATCGCGATGACGGGTGAAATATCGATATTGCCCATATAGGGAATAATCCCGCGAATGGGCCGCAGCACCGGCTCGGTAACACGGTTCAGAAAATCTGCCACCACATACACAAACTGGTTGCGCGGGTTTGCAACCCCGAACGCGATCAACATGCTCATCACCGCCGAGGCGATTATGGCAAGGATCAGCAGATGGATCAGCTCGCTCACCAGCCAGAATATCGCGCCAACCATGTTCTTCCCCAAAAATATACACAGCAAGACAACTAGCGGCGGGAATGTGCTGAGGCAATGTTGACTTCCCGCCACGAATGCGCGACATGCCGCCCCCGCATGGTTACCGTGCATCACCGGGAACCGGGGCTGTAGCTCAGTTGGTAGAGCGCGTCGTTCGCAATGACGAGGTCAGGGGTTCGATTCCCCTCAGCTCCACCAGTGTCTTGCCACTCTCCTGCGCCACTCCGCCAGAACCCAGGACCCTTTATGGCAGACCCCACCCGCGATTCCGCTTTTT
>JAGWZS010000066.1 GCA_018971905.1 Rhodospirillales bacterium
GGGCATTTGCCCCATTCATCGCCGTCGCGATCACGTCCACACCGGCCATCTGATCAATCCTCTCCTAAAGCCCGCTGCCTGGCTTTGGGAATCGGCCGGGCAGCGCCATGCAGGACTTCTTTTGCGGCGCATATAAGGCAATAGCGTTAGTCTATCGTTACCTTGTCCTTTTGGCTGGGTTGCCCGGCGCGCATGGTTGAAGCCGAGCGGCAGCAAGGGGCATAAAAAAACCCCCAGGTTTTACCAACCTGGGGGCTTTAAAATCAGGCGCTTAGCGCCTTTAGCATGGTGCTGCCCAGCGAGGCTGGGCTGTCCGCCACAAAGATACCCGCTTCCTTCATGGCAGCAATCTTCGCCTGGGCGGTGTCCTTGCCGCCGGAGATCACGGCGCCGGCATGGCCCATGCGGCGGCCCGGAGGTGCGGTGGCACCGGCGATGAAGCCCACAACCGGCTTCTTAATCTTGTGGCGGGCGAGGAACTCCGCGCCGTCGATCTCGGAAGGTCCGCCGATCTCGCCGATCATGATGATCGCCTGGGTTTCGTCGTCATGCAGGAACAGATCCAGCACCTCGATGAAATCCGTGCCCTTCACCGGGTCGCCGCCAATGCCCACGCAGGTAGACTGGCCAAGCCCGGCGGCGGTGGTCTGCGCCACGGCCTCATAAGTAAGGGTGCCGGAGCGGGAGACGATGCCGATGGAGCCGCGCTTGTGGATGTGGCCCGGCATGATGCCGATCTTGCACTCATCCGGGGTGATCACGCCAGGGCAGTTCGGGCCCACCAGGCGGGACTTGGAACCGGAGAGGGCGCGCTTGACCTTCACCATGTCCAGCACCGGGATACCCTCGGTGATGCAGACGATCAGCTCGATGCCGGCATCGATCGCTTCCAGGATGGAGTCGGCCGCGAACGGCGGCGGCACATAGATGGCCGAGGCGTTGGCGCCGGTCTTGGCCACGGCCTCACCCACGGTGTTGAACACCGGCAGGTCCAGATGCGTGGTGCCGCCCTTGCCGGGCGTGACACCGCCGACGACCTTGGTGCCGTAGGCCAGCGCCTGCTCTGAGTGGAATGTACCCTGGGCACCGGTGAAGCCCTGGGTGATGACCTTGGTGTTTTTATTGACGAGAACGGCCATTACGCGGCTTCCTTCACGGCTTTGACGATTTTTTCGGCCGCATCGGCCAGGTTGTCGGCGGGGATGATGGGCAGGCCGGACTTGGCCATGATGTCCTTGCCGAGCTGCACATTGGTGCCTTCCAGGCGCACCACCAGCGGCACGGAGAGCGACACTTCGCGCGCCGCCGCGATCACGCCTTCCGCGATCACGTCGCAGCGCATGATGCCGCCAAAGATGTTGACCAGGATGCCTTCCACGTTCGGGTCGGACAGGATGATCTTGAACGCAGCCGTCACGCGCTCCTTGGTGGCGCCGCCGCCGACGTCCAGGAAGTTCGCGGGCTCAGCGCCGTAGAGCTTGATGATGTCCATGGTCGCCATGGCCAGGCCGGCGCCGTTCACCATGCAGCCGATGGAGCCGTCCAGCGCCACGTAGGAGAGCGAATATTTGTTCGCTTCCAGTTCCTTGGCGTCTTCCTCGCCCTCGTCGCGCAGGGCTTCGATCTGCGGGTGGCGGTAGAGGGAGTTGTCGTCGAAGGTGACTTTGGCGTCCAGCGCGTAGATCTCGCCCGAGCCGGTGACGACCAGCGGGTTGATCTCGATCACTGCGATGTCCAGCGCCACGAAGGCATTGTACATGGCGGTGACAAATTTGGTGAAGGTGCCCACCTGCTTGCCTTCAAGCCCCAGGCCAAAGGCCAGCTTGCGGGCGTGGAACCCGGAGATGCCCGAAGCCGGGTCAACCGGGGCGCGCAGGATCTTCTCGGGGTGGTGCTCGGCGACTTCCTCGATCTCCATGCCGCCTTCGGTGGAGGCCATGATCACAATCTCGGACACCGAACGGTCGATCAGCAGGGAGAGATACAGCTCACGCTTGATGTCGCAGCCCGACTCCACATAAACGCGGCGGACCAGACGGCCGGCCGGGCCGGTCTGCTTGGTGATCAGCGTCTGGCCGATCATCGCCGCGGCGGCGTCACGCACCTCGTCCAGGCTCTTGGCCAGGCGCACACCGCCCTTGCCGTTGGGGTCTTCCTTGAACTTGCCCGCCCCGCGGCCACCCGCATGGATCTGGGATTTCACGACATAGACGGGGCCGGGAAGCTTCTTGGCGGCATCCACCGCTTCCTCGGGCGTCCAGGCGACATAGCCGTCCAAAACCGCGACGCCGAAGGACTTCAGCAATTCCTTGCCCTGGTATTCATGTATGTTCATATGGGATTAGCCTGCCTGATCTTCTAAGGTTACAAAGGGGGGCGTTGGGGGGCGTGCTACTCTCATTCACCTGGCCGGGCAAGCAGCATCATGCACCGCGCGGCAATAAAACGGCGAAAATCCCGCTTTCTTTGCAGTTTCATGCCGCCAGAGGGGCAGATTTCAAGTCAGATGCGGCAGGGCGAGATACTCTTCGCTCTGCATCTCTTCGAGGCGCGAGGCCGTGCGCTGGAACATCTCCGCCCCCTCGCCGGCGCGGTAAAGCTCATCCGGGTAGGCTGCGGCGGAGGCATAGAGCTTGCAGCGATGCTCATAGAGCGTGTCGATCAGGGTGATGAAGCGCCGGGCCTCGTCGAAATTATCCGGCGAGAGGCAGGGAATGCCGTCGATCAGCACGGTGGGGTAGTGGGTGGCGATGGCGAGATAGTCCCCCGGCCCGAGTGCCGCCTTGCACAGCGCGTTGAAGCTGAAGCGCGCCACGCCATTCGCGGCCAGCGGCACGGTGAGCATCCGGCCCTGGACGGGCACGGCCTCCGCATGAACCTCTTCACCTTCGGCCAGATGCTCGAACACACGGCTGATCGCGGCATCCGCGTGGCTGTCTGCCGGCACCACCCAGGATTTCAGCCCATGTTCGCGCCCGCGCCGGTAATCCTGCTCGGCTTCCAGCACCAGCACGTCGAGATTGGCTTTCAGCAGGTCGATGAACGGCTGGAAGGCGTCGTGCCCTGGCTGGCCCGCGTAAAGATCGTCCGGCAGGGTGTTGGAGGTGGCAACCACCACCACCTGGCGGGCGAACAGCGCCTCGAACAGCCGCCCCAGGATCATCGCATCGACAATGTCGTGCACCTGGAATTCGTCGAAGCAGAGCAAGGCGGCCTCATCCGCGATGATATCCGCCAGCGGCGGGATCGGGTCGTCCACCTCCGGGTGCTCGCGCTTGATCTTGTGGAACCGCTTGTGCGCCTGCTGCATGAAATCATGAAAATGCACGCGCCGCTTGCGCGGTACGTCGGCGGCCTCGAAAAACAAATCCATGAGCATGGATTTGCCCCGGCCAACCTCCCCCACAATGTAAAGCCCGTGGGGGCGGTCCTGTGCCTCGTCCACTGGTTTGTGGCGGAGCATCCGCGCAAACCAGCCGTCCGGGGCATGGACCGGGTGGGGGTCGTAGCCGCGCAGCTTGGCCCACAGGCTTTGCAGCTGCTCGGCCGCCACGGCCTGGGCGGCATCGTAGCGCAGCAACCCGGCGGCGACACGGGCACGGTAGGCGGCCATCACTCCCGGTTCAGTTATTTTTAGTTTGGACATTTGGCCTAATATTGCGCCTGTTTGTGCAGCGCAGCAAGGTGCCGGGCCGCACGGCGCCTTGCACGGGCGGCCTGATGCGCTTAACCTTTCCCTCCGGTTTCAAAGTTCACCAGAGCGGATACAACCTATGGATGTCGCGGATTTCAGCGCGCTGAGCGCAGCGTCGGTTTCGTCTGAGCCTTTTCCTCATATCCTGCTGGAGCGCTTCATCAGGCCCGAGGCCCTGCCTGCCGTGGTTGCAGACCTGCCCGCCATGAAAGCCCGGGGAAGTTTTCCCATTGGCGCGTTGAAACTCGGCCCCGCCGCGAAAGCCGCTATCGCAGCACTGGAGGGCGAGCAGTTCCGCGCCATCGTGGCCGAAAAATTCGGGCTGGATTTGCAAGGCGCGCCGCTGATGACCACGCTGCGGGGCAATTCCGGGGAGCAGGATGGGCGGATCCACACCGATTCCTCGGCCAAGCGGGTGACGATCCTGCTCTACCTCAACCCCGGCAACGGCGAAGCCTGGGCCCGGCACGAAGGCTGCCTGCGGCTGCTGCGCGATGGTGAGAATTTGGAGAATTTCGCCAGGGAAGTGCCGCCGGTGGATGGCACGCTGCTGATCTTCCCCAACGGCCCCAATACCTGGCACGGGCATAAGCAGTTCGTCGGCCAGCGTTACGTGGTGCAGATGAATTACATGACCACCAGCACCAAGGCGAAGGCCGAGATGCGCCGCCACCATGTGTCCGCCTTCATTAAGCGGTTAACTAAAGCGGCTTAACCCCAGCAACTCCGCCGCCGCGCGGCTTACCGGCGCCGTGAACACCGCAGCCGCCGGGCCGTGCTGGATGATCTGGCCGCCGGAGAGCAGCGCCAGCCGGTCCGCCTCAGCCGCGATGTCGTAGTCATGCGTTGCCGCCAGCACGGGAATGCCCCGGGCATTGGCGGTTTGCTTCAGCCAGTCCAGCGTTTCATCCCGCGTCTGCCGGTCCAGCCCGGCGGAGGGTTCATCCAGCAGCAGCATGTCCGGCCCGTGCGCCAAAGCCCTGGCCAGCGCCACGCGCTTGGCCTGGCCGCCGGAAAGCTGGTGCGGCTGGCGGGCGACCAGCTCCTCCAGCCCCAGCTCCGCCAGCAAGGCGCGCGCCTGCGCCAGCCGGGTTTTGCCGCGCAGCGCATAGGCGGTGTTTTCCAGCACGCTCAGATGCGGGAACAGCCGCGTTTCCTGCGGCAGATAGCCGATGGGCCGGTGTTCCGGCGCCAGCCCCTGCCAGGGCGTGCCGGTGGCGGGCAGCAACCCGGCCAGAGCCCGCAGCAGCGAGGTTTTGCCCTCGCCCGAGCGGCCGAGGAGGGCGGTGAATCCGTTTACGGTAAAGCAGGCGCGCAGCGGCAGCGGGGCGGTCAGCGTGTAGTCGATCTCGAAGCTGTTCAAACCGCGCGGGCTCGCAACCCCAACCAGAGCGGCAGCGGCAACGTGGCCAGCAGAAACATCCCCACCAGCGGAAACACCGCTTGCAAGCCTAAATCCTGCACATCTGTCCAGAGTTGTACGGGCATCCCGGCTGGGTAATACGCCACGATGAGGATGATGCCAAACTCGCCCAGTGCCCGCACCCAGGCGAGCGATACGGCGGCGGAAAGCCCGCGCCGTGCCAAAGGCAGCGTAACCCGCAACTGGGCCCGGAAGGGTGTGTCGCCCAATGTGCGGGCCAGTTCCTCGTAATCCGGCGGCACCTGGGCAATGGCACCGCGTGCTGCCACCACATAGGTGGGCAGCGCCGCATACACGGTGGCCAGCAGAAACGCCGCCGGGGTGTTGGTAAGGGTGATGCCCAGCGCGCCAAATGCCCGGCCCAGGGGAGCTGACGGGCCATAAACCACGGCCAGCAGAATGCCGAGCGCCAGGGTTGGCATCAGCATCGGCATCAGCACCACGGCCTCCGCCAGCAGCACCAGCCGCCCGCGGGAGCGCGCCAGGTAAAGCGCCAGGGGTGTACCAGCCAGCACAATCACCAGCATCGCCACGGCGCCGCCGATGAGCGAGGTGGCGATGGCCGCCCAGTCCTGCGGGCTGAGCGCGCCGCCTTGCCAGAAAAAACCGTTGCCAAGCAGGCCGGACAGCGGGGCCAGCAGAAACGCCAGAACGAGAAGCAGGAACCCGGCGCGCAGCATCTGGTTAGACAGAGGGGCCTTTGCCCGGGCCGTAGCCGTAACGCTTGAAGATGGACTGGCCATCCGGCCCGGCGAGGAAGGACACATAGTCCGCCGCGGCCTTGGGGTTTGCCGCACATTTCAGCGCCAGGGCATAGAACACCAGCGGGCTGGGGTGGATGGTTTTGCCCTTCACCTCCAGGCTCGCCTTGGCATAGGTGGCTTTCATCGCCGGGTTGGAGATGTTCACTGCGTCCGGCAGTTCGATAAAGGGCAGTTTCTGCGACACCACGGCGCTCTTATAGCCCAGGGTCGCGTCGATCTGCCCGGCTTCCAGCCGCGCCAGCAGGGAGGGCTCGGCGAAAATCTGCGCCGGGTTGATCATGGGCCCCGCCACCTTCTGGGCGAAACCGGGGATTTTGTAATGCGCCTCGGCCAGTTGCAGGGCGAAGAGCACGTATTGGCCCTGCGGGTCGACAGTTGGGTCTGTACGGCCGAGGCGGAAAGCCGGGTTCATGAAGATCTTTGTCCAGTCCGCGCCTTTGGCCGCCTTGAGCTGTGCCGCGAATTTGGAGGCAGGCGAATAGGCCAGAACCATGGAGGTGCTGGCCACTGGCACTGCCTTGCCCACGCCCAGCCCGGCTTCTTCCACAATCTTCGCGGGGCCGGCGGAAACGGGCACGAACACGTCCGGCTTCATGGCGCCGCCGGTGATGAGATGCGCCAGCGCCAGGGCGCCCTGGCCGATGCCATGCACGGAAACGCCCGTGGCGGCGGCGAAGGAGGGGTTCATCCCCTTGTCCATCAGCTTGCCCATGGACCCGGCATAGGCAACGGTGATGGCCTCTGCGGCGGCGGCATGGCGCGCGGCGGCAAGGGCAAGAGGGGCAGCGAGCAGGAGGCGGCGGGAAACAGACATGGGGGACTCCGATATGTTGGAGTGGATATATCGATAGAAGTGGGTGACGGTCAAACCCCTGGCGTGGTTGAATGGCGCCATGACGGATTCATCCCCCCTGCGGCTGCGGCTGCGGCTGAACGGCTCCCACGGCGTTGTCATGGGGCCGGGCCGCGCGGATTTACTGGGTTTTATTGCGCAGACCGGCTCCATAGCCGCGGCCGGGCGGCGCATGGGCATGAGCTATAAGCGTGCCTGGAACCTGGTGGAATCGCTCAACGCCACCTTCTCTCAGCCGCTGGTGGAAACCGCCAAGGGCGGGGCCGCGCATGGCGGGGCCCGGCTGACCCCGCTGGGGCAGGAGCTGCTGGCCGCCTATCGGGCGCTGGAGGAAGCCAGCCAGACGGCGGGGGCGGCGGCGATACAGCGGATTGAATCCGCACTGAGTGTTCCGCCCGCGCCAAATCCCCGCTAGGGTGCGGCGCAATGCTGACCGATCTGCCAAACATGCTTACCCTTTCGCGCATCTGCGCCATTCCGTTGCTGGTGCTGCTGGCGGCGATTGGCGCGCCCTGGGCGGATTTTGGCGCGGCGCTGCTGTTCACCCTGGCGGGCATCACCGATTATCTGGACGGCAAGCTGGCCCGCGAGCTTGCCCAGCTTTCGGATTTCGGGCGGATGCTGGACCCGATCGCGGATAAGCTCTTGATCGGCGCGACGCTGATGTGCCTGGTGGGCTTCGGCCATATGCCGGGCTACGGCATCTACCCCGCCATCGTCATCATGCTGCGGGAGATTCTGGTTTCGGGCCTGCGGGAATACCTCGCCGGTATCCGCGTTGGGCTGCCGGTTACCAAGCTCGCGAAATGGAAAACCGGTGTGCAGATGGTGGCGCTGGGCCTGCTGCTGCTGGGCGATGCCGGGGCGCGCATGATCGGGCTTGGGTTTCTGCCAGTCAGCGGTATTGGCTATTTGCTGCTCTGGCTCGCGGCGGCACTCACTCTCATCACCGGCTGGGATTACCTCACCGCCGGGTTGCGCCATGCCGGCGCGCACAACACCGTCTCCTGACGGCTGTGAAAATCCTCGCCGTTTCGGGCTGGTCGGGCGCTGGCAAAACCACGCTGATTGCCGCGCTGATCCCGCAGCTCATGGCGCGCGGCATTAGTGTCTCCAGCGTGAAGCACGCGCACCATGGCGTGACGCTGGACAAGCCCGGCAAGGACAGTTTCGTTCATGCCCAGGCGGGCGCGCGGGAAGTGATTTTAACCACGCAGGACGGGTTTGCCCTGTTCTCACGCCAGCCCGCCCCGCTGGAGGCGCTGCTGGCGCGGCTGGCCCCGGTGGACCTTGTGCTAGTGGAGGGGTTTAAGGCAGAGCCCCTGCCGCGCCTTGGCGTGTACCGCCCGGTGCTTGGCAAGCCCGCCCCCTGGCCGGATGACGATTTGCTGGCGGTGGCGGCCGATGTGCCCCTGCCAGACTGCCCCGTGCCGGTGCTGCCGCTGGATAAAGCGGGCGAAATCGCGGATTTCGTGATATCCGCACTTGGGTTAAACAAGCCCTGCAATCGCTGAAGGAGCAGAGTTTTTGCGCACCCCCCTTGCCTTGCTGGCTGCCCTTTGCCTTACCGGCTGTGCTGGCGGCGGCACGTTTCTGCGCCACGCCGCCTGGCCCTTCGGCAACCCCAACGCCCCGCCGGCCGCCAGCGAAACCGCCCAGCGCGCATTAGGCAACAACCCGCCGGTAAGCCCGCTGCAAACCCAGGCGGGCGATGTGTGGCCTGGCCCTGAGCAGCCTTTCCCGACGTTGAGCCAGGTAGCGAAGAACGCCAACATGCCGCTGGGGCAGGGGTATACGCCTTCGCTGCCCTCGCCCTATCCACCAGGCCAGGGCGGGCAGGTGAATGGCGCCGAGGGCATTTCCGCCGGCGGCAGTCTTTATGATGTGCAGAACGGCGTGGCGCAAACACCGCCGCCCGTGCCCGGCCACACGCGGTAGACCGGCCATGCGCGTGCTTTATTTCGCCTGGCTGCGTGAACGGATCGGCAAAAGCAGCGAGGAGCTGGCGCCGCCACCGGAGGTGGATACGCCGCG
>JAGWZS010000067.1 GCA_018971905.1 Rhodospirillales bacterium
GATCACCGTGGACTGATACTGTGCCCCCGCCACCCGCAGCGCCGCGATGGCGGCTTTACGCTGGGCCAGAAGCTGCCCGCCCTCGAAAATCGGCTGCGTGATGCCGGCCACGAGGTTCCACAACAATGTTTGCGGCGTGAACAGCGTGTCTGGCGTGAGTGATTCATGCCCCACTTCGGCGGTGAGCTTGATCTGCGGCAGCAAATTCGCATCCGCCACGCCCACATTGGCCGAAGCCTCGTGCAATTGCGCCGCCGCCGCCGCTATGTCTGGCCTCTGCGCCACAATGGCGGATGGCAGACTTACGGGAATATCCGTGGGCAGTTTCAAATCCCGCAGCGTGAAGCTCTGCAAATGGAAATTGCCCGGAAACTGGCCCGCATAGGCTGCAAGCTGGTTCTGCGCCTGGGCGAGCTGTGCTTGCAGGGGCGGCAACGTCGCCTCCTGCTGCGCCAGGGTGGCCTGCTGCTGCAATACCTGCGCCTGCGCCACGCCACCCAGGCTCGCCTGGGTTTGCAGAATGGAGAGCAATTGCCCCTCATCGGCAACAAGCTTCTGCGTCGCCTCAATCTGCGCATTGAGCGACGCTTCGTTCACCGCGGCGGTGACAATATTGGCGGTGAGCGTCAGGTAAGCCGCTTCCAGCTCCCATCGCTCATAATCCGCCGTCGCGACGATATTTTCAATCTGCCGCCGCTCGCCGCCAAACACATCCAGCGAGTAAGAGACCGAAAGCGAGGCATTATAAAGCGTATAGGCCGGAAGAGAGGTTTCGCCCGCGCTGCCATTGCCAAAAGCGGCCAGGGCGGCGCCTGAGCCTTTGTCCCGCTGCACGCCAAAGCTGCCGGAAAGCGTAGGCAGCAAACTACCCTGTGCGGCGCGCACATTCTCCTCGGCCTCCAGCAAGGTTTCCTGCGCCGCTGTCAGATTAGGGTTTTGCTTGAACGCCCCCGCAATCAGCGCATCAAGCTGAGGAGACTGGAATAAATGCCACCAATCGCCCGGAATATCCGCCCCCGGCACAAAATTTTGCACCTGGCCACCGGCTTTCGCGGTAGATGAGGCCAGCGGCTGGGGCGTCAGCGCCACATCGGGCGCTGCCGGATGGCGATAATCAGGCCCCACGGCGCACCCCGCGAGGAACGGCGCCATGGCCAACGGCCAAACCAGAAAACGGAAACCGCATGGTTTCATGATACTGCAGCTAACGGTCTTTTTTGCAGCCGTCAAGCGGCATATTTCTTACAATGCCAGGCCAATGAAAACTTGAAGGTTTCCGTTCGGTCTTTTATATTACCGGCCATGGAACCAGGCAGCCCTTCCATTCCCAAGCCTGATGCCGCGCCAGAGCCCCCTCTCAACCCGCGGATGGAAAGCCTCGTCGCCGCCGCCGAAGTCATCTTTCTATCAAAAGGCTACCATAACGCAACAATGTCGGACATTGCGCGCCGTGCTGGCATGTCCAAGCGCACCGTCTATACGCTGGTCAGCTCCAAGGTGGAATTATTCGCCGAGCTGCTGGCGCACCGCAAATCCAAGCTGCAATTCCCCACCCCGGCGCCGGATGAGCCGGTTGAAGAAACGCTCTGCGCCAATCTGCTCTGCCTGGCGAAGTTCCTGCTGGACCCGGCGCAAATCGCCATCAGCCGCATGGTAATCACGGAATATGGGCACAACCCGGACTTCAGCAATATTTTCCTCTCCAGCCGGTTGCGCAAGGCGCAGTCTCATATGGAAACCTGCCTGCTGGATCTCGCCCTTACCCATGGCGCCACGCGGGAGGAAGCGCGTGAATCCGCCTCCATGCTGTTTGGCATGGCGCTGGGGGATTTTCTTTTCAACGCGTTGTCGGGTTTCCGGGCGCTACCCAGCCCAAAAGCGGTTGAAGAGCGAATTCGCACCTCGGTTGGCATTTTCCTTGCCGGGTGCAAGGCAGAGCATGGCTCCAGAGTGCGATGACTTTGGGTTCGCTCGCCTCGCGAGCGGAACTGAAATCTGAAGCGCCCTCTAACTTTTTGATATAGAGACGGATTCAGATTTTAGAGCGCATCGCTGCGCGATTCGATCTAAAATCATCCGGCTCTACCCTCCGGTTACGGACATATGGCGCGGCACCGCCACCCGGCGAATATCAAAATCATGCCCTTTTGGCTTGGCGGCGATGCCCCGGTTTATCGCCGCTTCCAGTGCGGCGTCATCGGTGCTGGCGCGTAGGGGCTTACGCAAATCCACCGCGTCCTCCTGGCCCAAACACATATAAAGCGTGCCGGTGCAGGTCAGCCTCACCCGGTTGCAGGACTCACAGAAATTATGGCTGAACGGGGTGATGAAGCCGAGCCTTTGGCCTGTCTGCGCCACAGTCACATAGCGTGCCGGGCCGCCGGTGGCATAATCGCTGGCCAGCATGGTCCAGCGCGCGGCCAATTCCGCCCGCACATCTGAAAGCCGCAGGTGCGTCTCCTCGCGGTGCGTCACCTCGCCCATCGGCATGGTCTCGATCAGGCAGAGATCCAGCCCCTCCTGCCCGCACCATTCCAGCATGGTGTCGAACTCATCATCATTCACGCCTTTCAGCGCCACCATGTTGATCTTGATGGCGAGCCCCGCAGCCTGTGCGGCGGCAATACCGTCCCGCACCTGCCCCAGGCGCCCCCAGCGGGTGATGCGGGCGAATTTGGCTTCATCCAGCGTATCCAGGCTTACATTAATGCGCCGCACCCCGGCCTGCGCCAGCCCTTGCGCGTGTTTGGCAAGCTGGGAGCCATTGGTGGTGAGGGTCAGTTCCTCCAACCCATTGCCCAGATACTGCCCCAGCCCTTCGATCAGGCTCATCACATTGCGCCGCACCAGCGGCTCACCACCGGTCAGGCGCAGCTTGGTAACACCCATGCGGATGAACGCCTTGCACAGCCTCTCCATCTCCTCCAGCGAGAGCAATTCATCCTTAGGCAGAAAGCTCATGTCCTCCGCCATGCAATACACACAGCGGAAGTCGCAGCGGTCCGTCACTGAAACGCGCAGGTATGAAATATGGCGGCCAAACGGGTCTATCATAACAGTCCTATTTCGGAGCAATCCGGCCCTTTTGCAATCACTCAGGCTGGGCGTGGTCCAGCGTCACCAGCCTGGTATCCACCAACACCTTGCCCGCATGTTCAAAATTCACGGTCACGCGGTGGCCAACAGCACTTTGCACCTGCCCCAGCCCCCAGTCCGGGCGCTGGGGATGCCGCACATACTGGCCGGGTTCATAGTCAGAGCGTTCCAAGGCAAGCCTCCACGAAAGCCGCCATATGCGGCGGCGGCGGCGCCGTGGCAATCACCGGCTCGGCCAAAGGCAGCACCAGCTTGCGCGCCAGCAGGCACATCTGCCCCTCACCGCCGCCGTAAACAGGGTCGCCCAGCACCGGGTGGCCCATATGCGCCGCATGAGCCCTGATTTGGTGGGTACGCCCGGTGAGCAGCGAAAACTCCACCAGCGCATGGCCCCCCTGCGTGCCCAGCAGCCGCCAGAGCGTGCGGGAGGGTTGGCCATTTGCCGCCACCGCCATGTGCCAGCGCCGCCCTTGCGTTACCTTCGTCAGCGGCGCGTCGATCTCACCGGCTTCGCCACCTGGCGCGCCACGCAAAATCGCCCAGTAGATTTTCTCCGCCCTGCCTTCGCCTTCTCCCAGCATCGCCTGGGCCTCCAGCAGAAACGCCTTCTTGCGCGCCACCAGCAGGCAGCCCGCCGTATCCTGGTCCAGCCGATGGGCCAGCCACGGGCCGTTTTTGCCGCGCCGCCAGGTGGGGAAAAAATCCTCCACACTCGGCCCGCCCGCCCGGCTGGGATGCACCGGCAGGCCCGCGGGCTTGTTCACCACCAGGGCGCGGCTGTCCTCAAACAATATATCCGGTATCACCCCCGCAAATGCTCCGGTATGGTAAAACCCAACCGCAGCGGAATGTCCCATTGCTCCCTGGTACGGCGGTACTCAACAAATCCGGCGGCAAGATAATTGGGCAAGGCGCGGGGATGGTCGGCATTGCAGGTGTTCACACTCATGCCGCGCAGCGCCGTGGCGCCCTCAAACACGGCATCCACCGCGAAATCCAGCAAAGGCTTGCCCAGCCCCCGCCCGATAAAGCGCGGCAGCAACCCAAAATAATTCAGATTCACGCAAGGCCAATGGCCGGCATCGAGCTCAAAAAACCCGGCCACCTCGCCCCCCACCCGCAGCAGGTGCACCGAAACAGTGCTGCTGGCGAGGTGCCGCTCCAGCAGATGGTCCGGCATCACCCGGCGCAGCCACCACAGCCAAGGGGTGCCAACCTCGGTATAAAGCGCGCGATACTGGTCAACATCCAGCCGCTCACGTGTTACGGCAGCGCCAGCCGGCAGCATCGCCCTGGGGCGGTGCGGCCGCTGCATCATGCGCATGAATATCACGGTTACAACGGCGCGCGCCGTCAGGTCTCCAGGGGCGGGCCGCGCATAATCCAGCATCTCTGGCATCGCCCCGCCCTCTACCTATAGGTGGCCTGCCCCATCATCCGGGCACCCTCAATCATCCAGGAAGCTGCGCAGCTTGCGCGAGCGGCTTGGGTGCTTCAGCTTGCGCAACGCCTTCGCCTCAATCTGGCGGATACGCTCGCGCGTCACGTTAAACTGCTGGCCGACCTCTTCCAGCGTGTGGTCGGTATTCATGCCGATGCCAAAGCGCATCCGCAGCACGCGCTCCTCACGCGGCGTCAGCGAGGAGAGCACCCTTGTCGCGGCCTCGCGCAGATTGGCCTGCACGGCCGCATCCAGCGGAATAATCGCTGCCTTGTCCTCGATGAAATCGCCCAGATGGCTGTCTTCCTCATCGCCGATCGGCGTTTCAAGGCTGATCGGCTCTTTGGCGATCTTCAGCACCTTGCGCACTTTCTCCAGTGGCATGCCGAGTTTCTCGGCCAACTCCTCCGGCGTCGGCTCACGGCCAATCTCGTGAAGCATCTGGCGGGAGGTGCGCACCAGCTTGTTGATCGTCTCGATCATATGCACCGGAATCCGGATAGTGCGGGCCTGATCGGCGATGGAGCGCGTGATGGCCTGCCTGATCCACCAGGTGGCATAGGTAGAGAATTTATAGCCGCGGCGGTATTCGAACTTATCCACCGCCTTCATCAGCCCGATATTGCCTTCCTGAATCAGATCCAGGAATTGCAAACCGCGATTGGTATATTTCTTCGCAATCGAGATCACCAGGCGCAGATTGGCCTCGATCATCTCTTTCTTGGCGCGGGTGGAATCACGCTCGCCACGCGAAACCGTGGTGTAAACCCGGCGGAATTCCTCAATCGGCAACCCGGCCTCGGTGGCCACCTTGCCAATCTGCGCGCGCAACTCGCCGGCCTGGTCCTCGTGCTTCTTGGCGAAGTCCTTCCAGCCCTTGCCCGGCAGCCCTGCCACATATTGCACCCAGCCGGGGTCCATCTCCCGGCCCCGGTAATGCTGCAGAAACTCCTCGCGGCTCACCTTGGTGTTCTCGGCCAGGCGCAGCAGCTGGCCCTCCAGCCCGTTCAGCCGCTGGTTCAGCACTTTCAGCTGCGCCACCAGCTCCTCGATGCGGTTGTTGTGCAGCCGCACCTGCTCCACCTTGGCCACCAGCTCGTCGCGCAGCTTCTCGTAAGCCTTCTCGGAGCGCGAATTCACATCCCCGCCCGAGGTCAGATTGTCGATACGCTTGGTCTGCAACTTCGAGAGCTTTTCGTAGAGCTTCTCGATCTCGTCGAAATTCTGGAAAATCTCTGGCTTCAGCTTCTCTTCCAGGGCGGAGAGAGACATGCCGGCCCCCTCACCTTCCTCGTCCTCCTCCATCTCCTCGGAGGCTTCGAAGCTCGTATCCCCAGGCTCGGAACCCGCCTGCATCGCTTCCAGGTCGATCACGTCGCGCAGCAGCACCCGGCCATTATTCAGGGCCTCGTGCCAGGCGATGATGGCGCGGAAGGTAAGCGGGCTTTCGCACAGGCCGCGGATCATCATGTCCCGCCCGGCCTCGATCCGCTTGGCAATGGCAATCTCGCCCTCGCGGCTCAACAGCTCCACCGTTCCCATTTCGCGCAGATACATGCGCACCGGGTCGTCCGTACGGCTTACCGAGGCTTCGGAAATATTGCCGGACTGTTCCTCGTCATCCGCCTCTTCCTTCGGCACGGTGGCGGCCTCGGCGTCCTCGCCTTCCTCGGATTCCACCACCTGAATGCCCATTTCATTGAGCATCGCCATGATGTCTTCGATCTGCTCCGAGCTGTTCTGCTCAGCCGGCAGAACCGCGTTCAGCTCATCGAAAGTGATATATCCGCGCTCTTTTCCCTTGGCGATCAACCGCTTCACGGCGGCTGACTGGGTGTCCAGCACATTGGCATCGGCCTCGGCCTCGGGGGCGGCGGTTTCCGTGGTGGCGGTTGGCTTGGTGGCCATGGTTAGGTAAAGTCTCCGGTCTAGGCGGCTCGTATATTTTACAAGTCAATAACTAGGCAACATGCGTGCCCGATTCGAGTCAGAATTCTTCAAGCCCGGCGGCACCTGAGCGCGCGCGGGTCAGCAGTTCGTTGTAGCGCATCAGCCTGTCGCAGGCGGCGCGGTCGTCTGGGTTGGCGAGCCAAAGGGCCTGGGCTTCGTCACGCTGCGTCCGCAACATGTCGATGCTGAAATCCATCAATTCGTACAAGCTCCACCAGTTCCGCGCGGCTTCCGCCGGGCTCGCATCCGGCGCCAGGCGGAATTCGGCCCGCGTCTGTGTCTGCAACACGCGCGCCTGGCCGTCCAGGCCGAGGACGCCGAGATGGGTGAACAGCGAGGCCATGTCAAGGGTTTTGGCGCGCGAAACGAAATTATGCAGCGCCTCTCGCAGCACCTCATCCTCCCCAGGCAGCCGGACATGCGAAAACGCCTCCTCAACCTCTGGAATCAGCGCCGGAAAGGCCAGCAGAATGGCCAGCATCAGCCGGGCGCGGCGCGCTTGGGCGGCATCCGCATCCGGCGCCATGCGCGGCGGCAAGGGCACGGGCGGCGACGCGGGCGCAAACCTTCCTTTGCCACGCGGCTGCAAGCCCGCGCGCGCAGGGCGTTCCCGGCCCGCGAAAAACGCATCCATCAACGCCGTGCGGTATTCGGCGGCCAGCATCTTGTCCGGAATGGAATTGGCCGCACCGGCCAAGCGCTGGCGGAAGCGCGCGCGCCCTTCCGGCGTGGCCACATCCTGCCCGGCTTTCAACATACCAAACAAAACAGCGGAGAGCGGCTGCGCCTTGGCCAGCGCTGCCTCAAACGCCTGGCGGCCGCCGCGCTTTATCAGGCTGTCCGGGTCGTCCTTGGCCGGCAAACGCAGCAACTTCAGCGATTTATCAGGCGTAAGCTGGGTCAGCGCCAGCTCGGCGGTTTTCAGCGCCGCCCGCTGGCCCGCCGCATCGCCATCAAAGCAGATGATAGGCTCGGGTGTGAGCTTCCAAATCTCCTCCAGATGCTCCTCGGTCAACGCCGTGCCCAACGGTGCCACCGCCCCCGTGAACCCGGCCTGGGACAGGGCGATCACATCCATATACCCCTCGACGATGATCATCGCCGCCCCCTTGCGGACAGCCTCGCGCGCCAGATTCAACCCGTAGAGCGAGCGGCGCTTGGAGAAGAGGGCGGTTTCCGGGCCGTTCACATATTTGGGCTGGCCATCGCCCATGATGCGCCCGCCAAAGGAGATCAGCCCCCCGCGCCGGTCGCGGATGGGAAACATCACCCGGCCAAAGAACATATCCGTGGGGCCGCGTTCACCCTGCTTCATCAGCCCAGCCTCGATGAGCTGATCCGGCTTGATGTTCTGCCCGCGCAGCGCCCCCGCCAGAGCCCCCCTGCCCTCACCGGACCAGCCAAGCTGAAACCGGCGGATCGTGTCGTCCGCCAGCCCGCGCCCGCGCAGATAATCCAACGCTGGCCTACCCTCCTGGCCCCAGAGCCAGAGCTGATACTCTTTCAATGCAGCTTCCAGCACCTCGGAAAGTCCGGCCCGGCGCTGTTCGGCCTCGGCGGCCTGGGGGGTGGGCTTAGGCACCTCCAGCCCGGCCTGGGCCGCTAAATCCTCCACCGCCTCCATGAAGCCCGCACCCGTGCTCTTCATCACGAAGGTGATCACATCCCCATGCTCGCCGCAGCCAAAGCAATGGTAATGGTCCTCGTACACATAAAAAGACGGTGTCTTTTCCCCATGAAACGGGCAGCAGCCCTTCCAGTCCCGGCTGGAACGGGTGAGCTTCACGCTCCGCCCGATCACCGCGGCGATCGGGGTGCGCGCCCTTAATTCATCGAGAAAATTCGCCGGAAGCGCCATTACCCGGCCAAAGCCGCCTTCACCGCGGCCGAGGCCACACCCATGTCCAAAGCCGCGCCATGCTTGGCCTTCAGCGCGCCGATCACCTTGCCCATGTCCTTGGCACTTGTGGCCCCGGTAGCGGCAACGGCCTCTTTAATCGCGGCGTCCAGCGCCTCGCCCTCCAGCGTTTGCGGCAGAAATTCGGAGATCACGGCAATCTCGTGCTCTTCCTTCACCGCCAAATCCTCACGCCCGCCCTGGCGGTAGAGCGCAACCGAATCCCGGCGGGATTTGATCATGGAGCGCAGCATGGTCAGGATTTCCTCATCGGGGATCTGCTCCACGCCCTTGGGCCGGGCCGCTATGTCTGTGTC
>JAGWZS010000068.1 GCA_018971905.1 Rhodospirillales bacterium
AAGCGGCGCTGCTTGTCCATCACCTGGGTGCCGGGGCGGATGATGCCGCGTTCCACGAAGCTGCCAAAGGCGATTCGCGGTGTCTCCCGGCCGGAAGGCGGTGCCACCACGGCGGTGCGCGGTGCGCGCTCCTCGGTGCGCAGGCGGCCCCAGGCGGCCTCCACATAGGCCGGGTGGCGCTCAATGCCGATAAAATGCCGGTGCAACCTTTTGGCCACCACGGCGGTGGTACCTGTGCCCAGAAACGGGTCCACCAGAATATCGCCGGGGCTGGTGGCGGCCATGATCACCCGGTGCAGCAGCGCCTCGGGCTTCTGGGTAGGGTGGAGCTTCAGCCCATGCACGTTTTTTAGCCGCTCCGCCCCGGTGCAGAGCGGCAGCGTCCAGTCCGAGCGCATCTGTAAATCGTCATTCAGCGCCTTCATGGACTGGTAGTTGAATTTGTACCGGCTTTGCGGGCTTTTTGCCGCCCAGATCATGGTTTCGTGCGCGTTGGTAAAGCGCCGGCCGCGGAAATTCGGCATGGGGTTGGTCTTGCGCCAGATCACATCGTTCAAGATCCAGAACCCCAGATCCTGCATCATCGCCCCGATGCGAAAAATATTATGGTAAGAACCAATGACCCATATTGTGCCATCCTTGTGCAGCACCCGGCGGCATTCGGAGAGCCAGTCCTTCGTGAAGGCGTCATAGGTGGCAAAATCGTCGAATTTGTCCCAATCATCATCCACCCCGTCCACCAGACTGTCGTCTGGGCGGCGCAGTTCCCCGCGCAATTGCAGGTTATAGGGGGGGTCGGCGAACACGCAGTTGATGGAAGCGTCGGGCAACATGCGCAGCATGGTCCCGGCGTCACCCAGCAGAATTTGGTCCAGCGGCAATTCGCGCAGCATTTCCACAGGCACAGCGAGTCCTCAATTTTCAAACGACTCGTGAATAAGTGACGGCCTGTCCGTAACCGCGTCAACTGCTGTTGCGGGGTGATTTTGGGATGAATACCGCTTATGCACTATAAAGCGCATTCATTCTTGACAGTGCTGGGGGGTAAGGTTAGCAACCGCCGCGACCTTCCCAGCGGATTTCCGCAAGGAGCAGAGGTGCATGAGCGACGGCCCGGAGAAAACGGCGTTTGAGGAACGGTTGCAGGCAGCGGAAGACGCGGCCCACGGCCCCAAACGCAAAGACCCGGGCAAAAGCGATGCCGGCTCGGCGCAGCGCGCCATAGAGCTGGCGATGCGGCTGGGGGTTGAGATGGTGGCCGCGATGGTCATCGCCGTGGTGATCGGGTGGGGGCTGGACAGGCTGTTCCACACCAAACCCTGGCTGATGATCCTCATGGTGCCGGTGGGTTTGGCGGCTGGCCTGCGCAACTTATTGCGGGCTGAACGCAAAGAGTAACAAGGCGCCGCGCAAGCGGCGTAAAAAAGACGGCTTCAGGCAGGGTAGTATACATGGCAGGACCATCGATCGACGCGCTGGGACAATTCAGCCTGACCACTGGTCTGGGGCCGATCGGGCGCGCCGTGAATTTCACCAACTCCAACGAGGCCATGCTGGCTGCGGCTGTTATCATCCTGGGGCTGTTCGCCATTGGGCTGAAGGCCAAGGCGCTGGTGCCGGGCCGGGTGCAGGCGCTGGTGGAGGTGCTATACGAATTTGTGCACAACATGTGCGTGGACACAATCGGCGAAGAAGGCCGGCGTTTCTTTCCGCTGGTGTTCACCATTTTCAGCTTCATTTTGCTGGGCAACCTCATCGGGCTGTTTCCGTATTTCTTTGCCTTTACCTCGCATATCGCGGTTACGCTGGCGCTGGCGCTGTTCGTGTTCCTGTTCTCAACGGGTGTTGGCTTCTACACGCACGGTTTTGGCTTCCTGAAATTCTTTGTGCCCTCGGGCGTGCCAGGCTGGCTGCTGCCGCTGCTCGTTCCTATCGAGTTCATCTCCTATCTCTCCCGCCCGGTGTCGCTCTCTGTGCGTTTGTTCGCCAACATGACCGCCGGGCACGTGATGTGGGAGGTGTTCGCGGGCTTTATGCTGCTGCTCACCGCCGGGCTGGGCGTTTTTGGCGCCATCGCCTCGGTTGTGCCGCTGGGGCTGAACGTTGCGCTGGCCGCCCTGGAGCTGCTGGTGGCCGGGCTGCAAGCCTATGTGTTCGCCATTCTTACCTGCCTGTATCTGCACGATGCAGTTCACATGCACTGACCCGGATTTCTTAAAAGCCTCTTCGAAAAAAGGAAAATTTACATGGATCCTCATTCAGCCGCTCTGCTCGCCAAGGATATAGGCGCCGGTCTTGCCACCATCGGTGTTGCCGGTGCCGGCGTGGGTATCGGCAATTTGTTCGGTTCCTTCGTCTCTGCCGTTGGCCGTAACCCGGCCGCGCGCGATGCCATGTTCCGCGATGTTCTGCTCGGCTTCGCCTTGACGGAAGCCGTGGCGCTGTACGCCCTGGTGATCGCCCTGGTTATTCTCTTCGCCGCCTCTTAAGATGCGCCGGCTCAGCACCGCTCTGCTGTTGGCGCTCGCCCCATCCGCTGCTTTGGCGGATGGTGAGATGCCGCAGATGGATTTTTCGAATCCGCTTACCCTTGACCAGGTGGGCTGGATGGCGATCATCATTGTGGTGCTCTACCTCGTGCTGTCGCGCTGGGGCCTGCCCCAGATGGGCAAAGTGCTGGAGAACCGCGCCGCCATTATCGCCCGCGACCTTGCGGCGGCACGTGCCGCCAAGCTGGAAGCGGACCGGGCGGTGGCGCTGCTCACGGCAACCCTGAGCTCGGCACGTACCACCGCGCAGGCCGAGGTGGCGAAGGCAGTGGCTGATGCGAAGGCCGAAGCCGGAGCCAAGGCCGCCGCGCTGAACACCCAGCTTGACGCCAAACTGGCCGAAGCGGAGGCGCGCATCGTCGCGGCCCGCAATGCCGCCATGGCGGCGATCAAGCCGGTTGCCTCCGAGGCCGCCGGGGAGATGCTTCTCAAACTCACGGGCTCGGCTCCCGCGCAGGAGGAGCTGGTGCGCCGCGTGGATGACGCGTTGGCCGCGAGAAAGGCAGCGTAAATAATGGAATACAATGCTCTCCAAGGCCAATTCTGGGCCAGCGGAACATTTTGGGTTTTTATCGCGATCCTCATTTTCGCCGTTCTGGCGGGACGAAAGATTGTAAAAGCCTTGACCGATATGCTGGATGCGCGGACCCTGGCCGTGAAGGCCGCTTTGGATGAAGCCGCCCAGCTGAAGGCGGAAGCCGAAGCCATGCTGGCTAACGCCAAGCAGAAGCAGGCTCAGGCGGCGGAAGATGCAAAGCAGATTCTCGCCAATGCCCATGCCGAGGCGCAGCGTTTGGCGGCTGAACTAGCCGCCGAGGCTGAGGCAACCGCGCGGCGCCGCGAGCGTATGGCGATGGAGCGGATAGAAGGTGCCGAGGCCGCTGCCGTGAAGGAAGTGCGCGCTGCCGCCATCGATATCGCAACCGCGGCATCCGCCGCGATTTTGCGGGACGCGGTGAACAACGATACGGATGCAACGCTGATAGACCATGCGATTACGGCTCTGCCGAAGGCGTTGCGGGGCTGAATTCGCCACGCATATGCAGGAATAAAAAGCCGGCCCGCATTGGGCCGGCTTTTTTGATTCTGGCATTGCCGTCTGGGTAAAGGTTGTTGGTTCAGCTTGCCAGATGTGCCAGGAAATGCCGTTCCGCCCGGCGGAACATGAAGATGAGCGTGAAAGATATGCAGAGATAGATGGCAGCGGCCAGACCGAATGCATCAAACGGCTCATAGGTGGCGATATAAGCGTCGTTGGTGACTTTCAGAATATCTGGCACCGTGGCGGTGAAGGCCAGGGTGGTGGCGTGCAGCATCAGGATCACCTCATTGCTGTACATAGGCAACGCGCGGCGCAGGGCCGAGGGAATGATGATGCGCCGGTAGAGCGTGAAGCGGGACATGCCATAGGCGCGCCCGGCTTCAACCTCGCCGAAGGAGGTATCCCGGATAGCGCCGTAGAAAATTTCCGTGGTGTAGGCGCCGGTATTCAGCGCAAAGGAAAGCAGGGTGCAGTTGATGGCAGAGCGGAAGAAGCCCGCCAGCATGGGGGTGTTATGAACGAAATTCAGCCCATATACGCCGGTATAAACAAGCAATAGCTGGACATAGAGCGGCGTGCCGCGAAAGATGAAGCCATAGAGCCAAACTGGGCCCCAGATGAGCGGGTTTTTTGAATTCCGCGCGATGGCGAGCGGCAATGCGATGCAAAACCCGATGGCGCAGGAAACAACGAGCAGCCATAGCGTCATTGTCACGCCGGTGATCTGATAGCCGTCGGAATAGAGCAGGGCCTGCCAGTAATTTTGGATGATATAGATCATAGCACCGCCTTGCGGACGCCGATCATGTATTTGCGTTCCAGAAACATCAGCACGCCGTTGGAAATGATGGTGAGCAAGAGATAGACCGCCCCCGCAATACAAATGAAATAGAACGTACGGAACGTGGCTTCACCTGCTTGCTGCGCGACTTTTACTACATCTGTCAGGCCAATGATTGAGACCAGGGCAGTGGCCTTTAAAATGACCTGCCAGTTATTGCCAAGGCCAGGCAGGGCGTAGCGCATCATCTGCGGAAATAAAATGCGGCGAAACACCAGAAACGGTTTCATGCCAAAGGCACGGGCGGCTTCCATCTAGCCTTTTGGCACCGCCAGAAAGGCGCCGCGGAAGGTTTCGGTGAAATAGGCGCCGTAAATAAAGCCGAGCGTGATAACGCCGCTGGTGAACGGGTCCAGCTGCACTCCGAAGTCGATGCTGCTCTGGAGACTGTTTAGCCAGTCTGTGAACTCGTTGATCCATATTTGCAGCGAGTAGAAGATCAGCAGCATCAGCACCAGGTCTGGCACGCCACGAATGAGGGTGGTGTAAACCGTGGCGATGCTCCGCGCGGCGCGGCTTTTAGAAAGCTTCGCCGAGGCGCCAAACAGGCCGAGGATAAAAGAAACAACGAGCGAGAGCACGGAAAGCTCAACCGTGGTAACCGTGCCGGCGAGGATTTGCGGCCCAAAGCCGCCGAGATTGAACATTCAGGCCACCTGTGTCGTGCCCGGCCCCGGCGGCGCGCGCCAGAGCCGGGATGTCAAATGATCAAGGCGCCTGCTTGGCGGCTTCAGCGTTATAGATGCTGAAGTTGAAATATTTCGCCTGGAGTTTGTCGTACTCTCCGTTTTTGTGGATTTGGGCGATCGCCCAGTCGATCTTTTTCAGCAGCTCCGGCTCGTCCTTGCGCACGCCGATGGCGATGTAGGAGCCCAGCACATCCTTCGGATCGTCGGTGGCGTTGCCGCCGATTTCGTAATCCGCGCCTTTCGGGGTTTTCAAGAAGCCGTAGTCGGCTTCAACGGAATCCTGCAAGGAGGCATCCAGCCGGCCGGAGAGGAGATCCGCATAAACCTGATCCTGGCCCTGATAGGAGACCACGTTCACGCCGTTCGGCTGCCAATAGGTTTTGGCATAGGTTTCCTGGATGGTGCCGGCCTCAACGCCGACGGTTTTGCCCTTCAGGCTGGCCGCGGTTGGCACCAGGCCGGAGCCTTTTTTAACGATCAGGCTGGTCGGCTCGTCATACATCTCAGAGGAGAAGTTGATCTGCTGGGCGCGCTCAGGGGTAACGGTCATCGAGGACAAAATCGCGTCGAATTTACGGGCTTCCAGGGCGGGGATGATGCCGTCAAAAGCCTGATCGACGAACACGCATTTCACTTTCAGCTGGGCGCAAATGGCCTTGCCGAGGTCAATATCGAAGCCTTGGAAGGCGCCGGACGGGGCAAGGGATTCGAAGGGTGGATAGGTCGCGTCCACCCCGAAGGTGATTTGAGTGAGAGGTTGAGCTGAGGCGGCCATAGGCAGGGTCATGCCAAGTATGCTGGCCGCTGCCAGGGCCGGCGCAAAAAGCTTTTTCATGTTGTCTCCCATGTTGAAGGACCGCCCCGGCCCGCCTGCGCCGGGATGCGGATTGGGTGACATTACTCGTTTAAAATTGGAGCGCAACGGCAGAATTTTGGGAGCAGAGGGGGAGGATGTGCGCTTCAGAGAGGCAGGCTAGGCGTATGTTGGTAAATAATAGGCAAATTGCCTGCATTTTAGGCGCATATGGCGTCATGAGTGAGGAAATGAACCACCGCGCCGGGCATTACTGGACGTATGAAATGATATAATATATCATTAATAGCTGAAAGCGTTAGGAGAGCAAACGGATGCTGATCCGGGCAGGTTTTGGTGTGGTTCTGGCGCTGGTGGGCCCGCTTGCCATGGCGCAGCCGGTGTTGCGCGCGGTGGGGCTGGAGAGCCAGTATGCCGATGTGCTGGCGCAGATTGGCGGGCCGTATGTGCGGGTTGTCGCCATTCAGTCCAACCCCAACACCGACCCGCATGAGTTTGAGGTGACGCCAGGCGTGGCGGCGGCGCTGCATGGCGCGGATCTCGTGGTGGAGAACGGGCTTGGTTATGATGCATGGGCCAGCCAGATGCTGGATGGCACCAAGGCCAAGGTGCTGAGCGCGCAGAACCTGCTTAATTTGCCTGATAATTCGCCAAACCCGCATCTGTGGTACCGCACGGATACTATGCCTGCCGTGGCTGCCGCTGCTGCTGCGTTTTTCGAAGCGAAGGACCCGGCGCATAAGGCGGTATATGCGGCGAATTTAAAAACGTTCGATGCGTCTCTGGTGCCGTGGAAACGGGAAATTGCAGAGGTGAAGGCGAAATATGCCGGCGCGCCAGTTGCGGTAACGGAGCCGGTGGCGGATTATCTGCTGCAAGAAACCGGCATGAAGATCATGACGCCGTTCTCCTTTGAGCTTTCGATCATGAACGGCACCGACCCATCTCCGCAGGATGTGGCGGCGGAAGAGGCGCTGCTGCGCGGGGACAAGGTACGGGTGTTCGCCTATAACGAACAGGTAACGGACCCGCAGACACAAGCCCTGCTGGCGCTAGCAAAACGGCATGATGTGCAGGTTTTGCCAGTGTATGAGCTGATGCCCGCGGGTGCCGCGCATTATCAGGGCTGGATGCTGCAGGCGACTGCCGCTCTCAGCCAGGCTCTGGCGGCCGGCGCGAAATGAGTGATGCGGCCTTGGAGGTTTCGGGGCTGAGCGTTTCGCAAGGCGGGCGGGAGGTGCTGCGGCAGATTGGGTTCAGTCTGCCGCGGGGGGCGTTTTGCGGGCTGATCGGTTCTAATGGCGCGGGAAAAACCACGCTGCTGCGCGCCATTTTGGGGCTGTTGCCATCGCGGGGGCGGATAAGCGCCAGCGGGCGGATTGGCTATGTGCCGCAGAAAATTCTGTTCGAGCCGGATGTGCCGGTGCGGGCACGGGATTTTGTGGCGTTGGGGCTGGATGGGCACCGCTTCGGGCTGCCGTTTCCCTCGCGTGCGCGGGCCGAAAAAGTAACGGCTGCCTTGCGGGCAGTGGAGGCGGAGGGGTTTGCCGGGCAGCGCATCGGCCGGCTTTCGGGCGGGCAGCAGCAGCGGGTGCTGATTGCCCATGCGCTGGTGCGGTCTCCGGATTTGCTGCTGCTGGACGAGCCTTTGGCGAATCTGGATATCAGGGCGGCGGCGGAGATCGTCGCGCTGCTGAAGCGACTGAGCCAGGAGCGGCAGGTGACGGTGCTGCTCTCGGCGCACGACATGAACCCACTGCTGCCGGTGATGGACCGGATTCTCTACGTCGCGGACGGCAAGGCGATTTGCGGGCCGGTGGCGGATGTGGTGCGAACCGAGGTGCTCTCGGATTTGTATGGCCATCATATTGACGTGATCCGCGTGCATGGGCGGGTGCTGGTGGTGGCCGGAGACGGAGACAGCCATGACCACCGCCACGACCATGTGCATGTGACGGCCATTCCCTGATGCTGGGCTTTCTGCAAAACGGCCCGGTGCAGGGGGCGCTGCTGATAAGTTGCGCCGCGGCTTTGCTGTGTGGCGCGCTGGGGCTGTTTACCGTGTTGCGTGGCCAGGCTTTTGCGGGCCATGCGCTGGCGGATGTCAGCAGTGCTGGCGGCGCCGGGAGTCTGTTGTTTGGCGTTTCGCCGCTGCTGGGGTTTTTGTTGTTTGGCGTGGCGGGGGTGGCGGGGTTGAAGATTTTGCAGCCGCACCGGGAAGCCGCATGGGATGAGGCCGCGGGAATATTGCTGGGAGCCGGGTTGGGAGGTACGGCGCTGCTGCTGCATTTCTGCCTCACCGCTCAGGGCGCTGCCGGCGCGGCGCAGGCGGTCATGTTCGGGGCGATGTTTTCAACGCCGCCGGGCGCTGCGGTTTGGGCGTGCCTGCTGGCGGTGGGGTGCCTGCTGGTGCTGGGCTGCATTGCCCGCCCCTTGCTGCTGGCGTCGCTGGACCAGGAACTGGCGCAGGTTTCCGGCATAAGGGCGGACGCGCTGGGGCTGGTGTTTTTGTTGTTGCTGGCGTTGGGCGTAACGCTGGCGGCGATGACGGTTGGCGCCATTCTGGCCACGGCGTTGCTGATTGGCCCGGCGGCGGCGGGGGTGCGGCTGGCGCGTGGGCCGCTGGCGGCGGCGCTGGTTTCCATGGCGCTGGGGCTGGCGGCTTGCTGGGGGGGCATTGGTTTGGCTTATGCCTCCTATGGCTGGACACCAGGGCGCACCTGGCCGGTGAGTTTTTTCATCGTGGCGCT
>JAGWZS010000069.1 GCA_018971905.1 Rhodospirillales bacterium
AAGGCGGCCAAAGCCTCACTGGTGGCAATGAATTCGATATTGTTTTCGTTCATGCCCCTCCCATAGCGTTACAGCCGCTTGACAGGAAGCAGGTCCCGGTTTCTTTCCCGCGCATGGAACAGATTCACGCCTACCGCACCCATCATTGCGCCGCGCTTCGGGCGGCAAATATCGGCCAAACGGCCCGGCTTTCCGGCTGGGTGCACGCAAAGCGTGACCATGGCGGGCTCTTGTTCATCGACCTGCGGGACCATTACGGCCTCACCCAATGCGTGTTCGCCACCGGCACCGCGGCTTTTGCGGCGGCCGAGGCGGTGCGGGTCGAGTCCGTGATTACCGTGACAGGCGAGGTTGTGGCCCGGGCCGAGGGCACCACCAACGCCAAGCTGCCCACCGGCGATATCGAGCTGCGGGTCGCCGCCCTTTCCTTGGAAGGCCCGGCGGATGTGCTGCCCATGCAGGTGGCGGGCAACGAGAACTACCCGGACGAGCTGCGGCTGAAATACCGCTTCCTCGATCTGCGCCGCGAGCAGGTGCACAAGAACATCATGCTGCGCGCCGGGGTTATCACCAGCTTCCGCCGCCGGATGACCGAAGCCGGGTTCACCGAATTCCAAACGCCGATCCTCACCGCGTCCTCCCCTGAAGGCGCGCGGGACTTCCTGGTGCCCGCCCGCAACCACCCCGGCAAGTTCTACGCGCTGCCCCAGGCCCCGCAGCAGTTCAAGCAGCTGCTGATGGTGGCGGGGTTCGACCGCTACTTCCAGATCGCCCCCTGCTTCCGCGATGAAGCCTCCCGTGCGGACCGCTCCCCGGGTGAGTTCTACCAGCTCGATTTCGAGATGAGCTTCGTGACGCAGGAGGACGTGTTCAACACCATCGAGCCGATTTTGCATGGGGTGTTCGACGAGTTCGCCGCCGGGCGGGATGTCGGCAAACCGCCTTTCGAGCGGATTGCCTATGACGAAGCGCTGCTGAAATATGGCTCGGACAAGCCGGACCTGCGCAACCCGATCATCATCTCCGACGTCACGGAAGCCTTCCGGGACTCTTCCTTCGGGCTGTTCGCCAAGATCGTGGAAGGTGGGGGCATCGTGCGCGCCATTCCGGCACCCGGCGCGGGCGGCAATCCGCGCTCCTTCTTCGACAAGCTGAATGAATGGGCCCGCGCCGAAGGCGCTGGCGGGCTTGGCTATATCACCTTCTCCGAGGCTGGCCCGCAGGGGCCGATCGCCAAGAACCTGGCTGCTGACCGTGCCGAAGCCATCCGCGAAGCCTGCGGCCTCAAGGCAGGCGATGCCGTGTTCTTCGCCGCCGGCAAGCCGGATGCGGCGGCGAAATTCGCCGGTGCCGTGCGCACCAAGCTCGGCAACGATCTCGGGCTGATTAAAGAAGGCGAATTCAAGTTCTGCTGGATCGTCGATTTCCCGATGTTCGAGTATGACGAAGAGCTGAAGCAGGTGGTGTTCTCCCACAACCCGTTCTCCATGCCCCAGGGCGGCATGGAGGCGCTGGAAACCCAAGACCCGCTGACGATCAAAGCCTTCCAATACGATATCGTCTGCAACGGCATCGAGCTGTCCTCCGGCGCCATCCGCAACCACCGGCCGGACATCATGCTGAAGGCATTCGAGATTGCGGGTTATGGCCCCGAGGAGGTGGAAGCCCGCTTTGGCGGCATGCTAAACGCCTTCCGCTACGGCGCCCCGCCGCATGGCGGCTCCGCCCCGGGCATCGACCGGATCGTGATGCTGCTGGCCGATGAGCCGAATATCCGCGAGGTCATCGCCTTCCCGCTCAACCAGCAGGGCGAGGATCTGATGATGGGAGCACCCGCCCCGATCCCGGCCAACCGGTTGAAAGAGCTTTCCATCGCCCTGGCGCTGCCGCCGAAAGTGGTGAAGAGTTGATCGGCCCAAAGCCCGTTTTTACGTGACAAACATACCGCCTTCGGCCACGAAGGCGGTATTGTTTTATACGCCAGCTCTGCCAGCATCACCGTCACCAAACCTTCATTGAACTGTCATTGTAGTGTCACAGAACCCGCCTATGGAAGCGCATATGGAAATCGCGAATCACGATCTGTCGGCGCAAGCCCCCCTGCCTGCGTCTCTCCATCAGGTGCCGGGAAGCGAGCCTCGCGTTTCCATCCGCAATCTCAATTTTTATTACGGCCAGACGCACGCGCTGAAAAACATCTCGATCGATTTCCCCGACCGCCAGACCACGGCAATGATCGGCCCCTCCGGCTGCGGCAAATCCACGCTGCTGCGCGTGCTCAACCGCATGTACGACCTCTACCCCGGCCAGCGCGCCGAGGGCGAGGTGATGATGGCCGGGGATAACCTGATCGACCCACGGCTGGATTTGAACAAGCTGCGCCGGCGCGTGGGCATGGTGTTCCAGAAACCCACGCCCTTCCCCAAATCCATTTATGAAAACGTCATGTTCGGCGTGCGGCTGCATGAGAAACTCTCAAAGGCCGAAGCGGCTGAACGCGTGGAATGGGCGCTCACCCGCGCGGCATTATGGAACGAGGTGAAAGACCGTCTGCACGCCTCCGCCCTTGGGCTTTCCGGCGGGCAGCAGCAGCGGCTTTGCATCGCGCGGTCCATCGCCGTGCGGCCGGACGTGCTGCTGCTAGACGAGCCAACCTCCGCCCTCGACCCGATCAGCACGCTAAAAATCGAAGAGCTGATCGACGAATTGAAACAGGACTTCACCATCGTCATCGTCACCCACAACATGCAGCAGGCCGGGCGCTGCGCCGATCAGGTAGCGTTCTTCTACCTGGGTGAGCTGGTGGAGGTCGGCGCCTCCAGCCAGATCTTCACCGCGCCGCGTGAGCGCAAAACCCAGGAATACATCACCGGCCGGTTCGGCTAACGGAAAGACCAAGCGACTATGCCCGACGAACCGAAACATATCGTCACCAGCTTCGAGGCCGACCTCAAGAAACTCCGCGACCTGATCGCGAATATGGGTGGGCTGGTGGAACGCGCCGTGGCGGACGCCACCACCGCGCTGGTCAGCCGCGACCCGGACATCGCCACCCGGGTTATCGAGGGCGACGCCAAAATCAACGCCGAGCAGCACAATGTCGAGCAATTCGCGGTGAAGCTGCTGGCGCTGCGCCAACCGGTGGCGGATGATCTGCGCCAGGTCATCCAGGCGTTGAAGGTCGTGACAGACCTGGAGCGGATCGGCGATTACGCCGCCAACATCGCCAAGCGCTCTATCGTCATCAATCAGGTGGCCAGCAACTTCCCGCTCGCCGGGCTGGGGCAAATGGCGTTGCTGGTGCAGCAGAACCTCAAAGCCAGCATCGACACGGTCGGCGAGGCCGACCCGCAAAAAGCGATCCTGGTCTGGCGCGCGGACCAGATGGTGGATGATCTGTACAACACCATCTTCCGCGAACTGATCACCTACATGATGGAAGATGCACGCAACATCTCCGCCTGCACGCATCTGATGTTCATCGCCAAAAACCTGGAGCGCATCGGCGACCACACCACCAACATTGCCGAGCTGACCTATTACGCCGTTACCGGCCAAACCCTGCCGGATTACCGCCCCAAGGGCGACATCACCTCCACCTATATGGCCTCGTCCGACTGAGCATGTCCGATACCAGCAAACCTTATGTATTAATCGTCGAGGATGAAGCGCCGCTGGTCACGCTGCTGCGCTACAATCTGGAAAAGCAAGGCTTCCGCGTCGAAGATGCGGGCGATGGCGGCGAGGCGCTGACCCGCATCACCGAAGCCCCGCCCGACCTGCTGCTGCTGGACTGGATGCTGCCGACCATGTCCGGCATCGAGCTTTGCCGCCAGCTGCGCCGCCGCCCAGCCACGCGCACCCTGCCCATCATCATGCTCACCGCCCGGGCTGAGGATCAGGATGCGGTGCGCGGGCTGGACACAGGCGCGGATGATTACATCACCAAGCCGTTTTCCACCGAGGCGCTGATCGCGCGCATCCGCGCCCTGCTGCGCCGCGCTGGCGCCATGCCGCAGAAAAGCAAGCTGAGCTTTCATGATATTTCGTTGGACCCGGCTTCCCACCGCGTGCTGCGCAATGGCCGCACCCTGCATCTGGGGCCCACCGAATTCCGGCTGCTAGAATTTTTTCTACGCCACCCCAAGCGCGTGTTCTCACGGGAGGACGTGCTGAACGCCGTCTGGGGCCGGGACATTCACGTAGAACCCCGCACGGTGGATGTTCACATCAGGCGGCTTCGCAAAGCCATCAACGGCCCTGAGGAGATCGATATTGTCCGCACCGTGCGCGCCGCGGGCTATGCGCTGGACCTGGAAGACCCGGTGTTTTAGGCGGTTCTGATAATCCGCCCGCGCCGGGCCAGGCCCTCAACGCGCACCAGCAATTCAGAAAACGCGAAGGGTTTAGCCAGGTAGTCGTCTCCCCCGGCGCGTAAGCCCGTTACCTTGTTTTCCGCCTCACCAAGGCCAGAGAGAATCAACACCGGCGTATCGATCCGCTGGGCGCGCAAGCCGGTGAGCAGCTTAAGGCCGTCTTCATTACCCGGCAGCATACGGTCCAGAATAATAACCTCAAACGGTTCCTTCTCCGCCCGTTCCCGGCCCAGCGCGGCATTGTCGGCGTGAACAATGTTATGGCCAGCCTCCCGCAGCCCTTTGATCACGAAACCGGCAACAGTCTTGTCGTCCTCGATCAATAAAATTCGCATTCAGCCCCCATATGCTCGCTCGGTCGTAGCGGCCTATGCAACCCATGCGCGAATATCCAGCCGCGCCTCCGCTTGCGTCAATCAAAAAGGTAAGCAACTGTGATTAATCTAGCCGCGAAAGCGCATCGGATCGATTAGCGGCAGAATGCCCGCGGCAGGGCCTGGGTCCTCTCGTTTCACCATCGCGGCGATCAGCGCCGAGGCTGCCGGCGCGGTCTGGATGCCATAACCACCCTGCCCCACCGCCCAGAAAAACCCTTCCACCGCATTATCGTACCCAAAGGCGAGGGAGCGGTCCGGCGTGAAAGTGCGCAAGCCTGCCCAGCTATGTTCAACGCGCTTTACCTCTATATCCAGCGCCTGCTGCATCCGGTCTATGCCAATCGCCACATCCAGCTCATCCGGCTGCACGTCGTGCGGCACGTCGGGCGTTTCGTCGCAGGGCGTCACCATCAGCTTGGTACGGGCCTCGGCCCGCACATACCAATCATGCGCGGCGGATTGCACCATGGGCCAATGCTCCACCTTAAACGGCGCCGGGTCGATGATGGCGGCGGTGCGCCTGCAGGGCACCAGGCCAATTGGCGCCAACCCCGCAATCCTCGCCACCTCATCGCCCCAGGCCCCGGCGGTATTCACCACAATCGGCGCGGTCAATATCAGCCCGCTGGAGGTTTCAACCTCCCAGGTTCCGTTTTTGCGTTCCACCCGCCCGGCGCGGTTGCGCAGCAGAATCGGCCCGCCACCCTGGCGCAGCTTGCGCAGGAAATACTGATGCAGCCCGGCCACGTCCATGTCGAACCCGTCCGCCTCAAAACCAGCGCGAGTGGCGTAGCCCTCGATGATGGCGGGGCAAAGCGCCTTGGCGCGGCTAAGAGAAATCTCCTCGATCCCCAGATCCTGCGCGATCAGATTATCCAGATCCGCGCCCTGGTCCTTAGGTGCCAGATAAAGAATCGCCCGGTCCACCGCGAGATGATCAGTGCCGATATCCTCGGGCGGGCTCTTGTAAAACTCACGCGAGAGGCCGGTAAGCACGCGCACATCCGGCGGGCCGTAATTGCGAACCCATATGGCGGCGGAGCGCCCGGTGGTGTGAAACCCGGCCTGTGCCTCGGCTTCCACCAGCGCCACGCGGTGGGTGGGTATCAGCCGCGCCGCCACCGAAGCGCCGACAATACCGGCGCCGATTACAATCACATCGAACTGGCTCATCAGATCAAGAAATTCCTCAATGCGGCAATCACCTGCTCAGGCTTCTCGGCGTGCAGCCAATGCGATGCCCCCTCCACCCGCTCGATTCGTGCCGCAGGAAAGCGTTGCAGAATCTCTGGCTCGGCAGCGGGTACAACAAAGTTGGAGTCGGCACCGCAGAGAAACAGCGCCGGGCCGGCATAGGGCTTCGCCCCCGGCGGGTCATCCCACCGGAATAAATTGGCCATATTGGCGCTAATCTCATCCAACCCCAGCCGCCAGCGCGGCGCCTCGCCCAGCACCAGATTATTGAGCAGAAAGGCACGCAGCGGTGCCTCTTTCACGGTTGCGGCCATTGCCTTATCCGCTTCGCCACGGGTGAGCTCTGGCGAGAGCGGCACAGCCTGCATCGCCGCAACCAAGTCCGAATGGTCATGCCGATACGTCACCGGGGCAATATCCATCACCGCCAGCTTTTCCACCAACTCAGGCTTGGTCAGCGCCAGCATCATCGCGGTTTTGCCGCCCATGGAATGGCCGCAGAACCGGGCGCGGTGTATGCCAAGCTGCGTCAGCGTCTCCGCCACATCCGCCGCCATGGTGGCATAATCCATGGTCCCGCCGCGCGGGCTTTCGCCATGGTTGCGCTGGTCCAACGCCAGCACGCGGAACGAGGCGGAAAGACCACGGGACAGGATACCAAGGCTGCGCGCGGCACCGAAAAGCCCGTGCAGAAGAACCAGCGGCGGGCCTTCGCCTGCCTCTAACGTATTCAAGATCATGCCGATAGTCTCGGGCCATTGCGCGAAAATCTCAAGCGCATGGCGGCCAAACAGTTTATGAGGGCGCCATGTTGCAATTCTTGGTTGTGATTCCGGCATTACTCCTGGCCGGTCTGGCGGTTGCCTGGCCACGGGCGGGGCTGGTGCTCTGGGTGCTGGCACTCGCCACCGGGCCGGATAATTGGCTGAGCGGCATTACCGGTGACCCGGAAACCACCGCCGGGCTGCTGAAAGCCTACGGGCTGGCGGTGCTGGCCGGCGCTGCCCTGCGCGGCGGGTTGAAAGCAGACCGCTGGAACCCCGCCTTCGCGTTTCTGTTCATGTTCTGCACTGGGCTGCTGCACGGGCTGCATCCGGGCTTGAGCCTGCAAGCCTCTGTGCGGTCGCTGGTCGGCTCGGCGGCCCCTTTTCTGTTCGGCTTTGTACACCAGCCTGAAAAATTCCGCCGCACGGCCATCATCGCCCTCATCTGGGCGCCGGTTTTCGCGGTGGGGGGGGCTGCTGTGCTGGCGCTCTCAGGGCTGGACCAATTCTATGTGCTGGAACAAGGGGCGCTTCGTCTGGGGGGTAATGGCCAGCCGCCATTTCTGGGCGGTTTCGCACTCATCGGCCTCTACGCCGCGGTGCTGGAACTGGCGGACCAGCCCCGGCTCGGCATGGCCGCCATGGCGGGCGTGAACTTCATCATCATCCTGCTCACCGGCGCGCGCTCACCCCTGGCCATGGCGGTCATGATGATGCTGGCGCTGCTGCTGCTGCAAAAACGGCTGATGGCGCTGGCCGCCGCCGGGGCTCTGGCCTCTCTGGCGCTGCTGGGCTCAGGGCTGCTCGGGTTCCTGCGCGCGGTGGACCTCACCCAGCTTGGCGAGGCCACAGACCTCTCCCACCGCACGCTGGTATGGCCCTTCTTTGTGCAGGCCATGCAGCAATCGCCCTGGCTCGGCTGGGGGGTGGGCGCTGGCAAGGTCATTCTTCCCATCACATCGCAACTCAGCGCCATGCTCGGCACCAACGCCGCGCACGATGAGTATTTGCGCATCGGCAGCGAGGGCGGGTTTGTAGGGCTGTTTCTGCTGATCCTGCTGCTGGCGCTATGGGTAACACGCGGCTCCCGCCCGCTGCCGCGCGGCCAGGCCTGGCTGATGCGCCTCACTTTTCTGGCCTTTGCCATCCAATCCATCACCGACAACACTCTCATCGCCTCAACCGGTTCGGCGTTCTTTTTATGGGCGAGCGTCATCTTCGCAGATGCAGAAAACAGGTCTAAACGGGCGGCATGTTCACCCGCCGCACCGCCCTGGCCTTGCCCCTCGCCTTCGCCGCCGCAGACCCCGCCCTGGCCCAAGCCACGCCTCCCATCGCCATCGTCCTGAACTCCGCCGAAGGCTCACTCAGCATTATCGACATGGCCACGCAGCAGGTGATTGGCACAGAGCCCGCCTACCGCGAGCCCAGCCATTGGGCGCTCACGCCAAACCGCCAGCAGCTTCTGGTGGCTGATGCCTCGGGCAACGCATTGTTCATCTACAACCCTCGCACCGGGGCGCCACTAGGTATCAAACGCATCGCGGACCCCTACCAGATCGGCTTCACCCCGGATAACCGCTATTTCGTGGTGAACGCGCTGCGGCTGGATTTCGTGGATATTTATGACGGCGCGGATTTCTCCCTGGTAAAACGCTTCAAGCCTGGCCACTGGCCAAGCCACCTGGATTTCTCACCGGATTCCCGCTGGTCGTTCCACTCCATGCAGCGCTCCAATACGCTGGTCTCGCTGGACCTCACCAGCATGACCGAACGCTGGAGCGTGAATGTGGGCACCACCCCGGCGGGGGTACTGTGGCTCAATGGGCGGGTGATCGTCTGCATCATGGGTGAAGGCGGCATAGTGGAGGTGGACCCGATCAGCGGCGCCATCACCCGCTGGCAAAAAACCGGCGACGGCGCGCA
>JAGWZS010000070.1 GCA_018971905.1 Rhodospirillales bacterium
GTGGCTTCGGTCGCCATCGCACGGGCCGGAGGCGCTTCAGCGAGGCGTTGGCCGGAGGGCGGGTTTGACGGGTGGATCCACATGGCGGCGGTATTGGCACAACTCTGGCCCCAGTTACAGGCCTTGATTGGCGCGAGCAAACTCAGCCTAAATCCGCGTGCGAGAAATCTTTGCCTTTATAGAGAAGCGGGATGCCATGTGCCTTGGCGCAGGCGTAAGAAAGGCAGTCAACCAGATTGGGCTGGGCGGGATGGCCCCGGCCTTTGCCATAGTCGGCGAACGCTTTCACGGCCAGGCTGGCGGTTTTGGCGTCTATTGGCGCCAGCGTGACACCTGCCTCGATCAAGAACGCCTGAATTCTCAGATCCACCTCCACCGGGTCAATCCGCAGCTTGGTCGAAAGCCTCATGGCTGCTTCCAGTATCGCCAAGGCCGAGGTGCAGCATTCCGCCGCCTCGATCTTATTGGCGAATGCGGTGGCATCCGGCTCATTAGAAAGGATCGCGACGATCACCGATGTGTCGATGAACATCAGGGATGCCCCCCACATCTCATCAATCTCTTCTTGTGTCATATCCCGCCCGCCCGGCTTGGCCATGGCGGCTAGCTCGTCTGCAAGGGCGCCAAGGCGTTCCGCGAGAGATCGCTCGGCCGCCACACGGCGCTTGGCGGTATCATTACAATAGCAAATCATATGCTGGCGTTCCTTGACCTATGAAAAGTCAGGAAGGCGGACGCGCTCCAAGTTTAGGGAAATTGGCTTGCGATACCGCTTACGCCACTACCCATTAACCTTAACTGTCAAATTCAAAATACCAGGTGACGCCGTTGGCAAGGAAGTTGCTGTACACCGGCTTATGGACTGCTGCTTACCATGAAAATCCTGCTGGCCGATTCTAATGAAGTACGTCGTGAGGCACTAATTGCGCAGTTGCTGAAGCTGGGTGCCACTTTTTCGATCACGCCCCTGGCAAGGGACGCATCGTTAATGGCTGAAGTGGAGCGGTTGCGGCCAGATGTGGTGCTGGTGGATATGGCCCGCCCGGACCGCGATGTGCTGGATTCATTGCCCGCGCTGAATGGCGCGCCGCCTGTGGTGATGTTTCTCGACAATGATGACCCTGGCTTCATGCAACAAGCCATCAGCGCTGGGGTAAGTTCCTACCATGGGCAGGACGTGGCGCCAGATGCCGCCAAATTGGTGATGCATCTGGCTGTGGCGTTTTTCCAGCGCAACCTGCAGGTGGCGGCAAAATTGCAGGAGGTGGAGGAGCAGGCCGCCCAGCGCCGAACCATTGACGCTGCCAAGCGGCTGCTGATGAAGGAGGAGCGGATGGGTGAACCCGCCGCCCACCGGTTTTTGCAGCGCCGCGCCATGGACCAGCAGAAACGCCTGGCCGATGTGGCGGCCGATTATTTAGCCACGCAGACATGCCAGGGGCAAAAACCATGAATGAACCAATCCGCTTAGGGCTGCTGCGGCTATGCGATGCCGCGCCCGTGATTCTGGCCAAGCATGAAGGGCTGTTTGCCGAGGCTGGGCTGGAGGTGGCGCTTTCTGTCGAGCCATCCTGGGCGAATATAGCCGATAAATTGGCTTATAATATGCTGGATGGGGCGGTGATGCTGCCGCCTCTGGCAATAGCTTGCGCCGCCGGGCTGCGCGGGCGGAAAATGGCGCTGGCGGTGCCGATGAGCCTCTCCGCAGAGGGCAACAGCGTTACGCTTTCCACCGCCTGCCAGGAGCTCTTCGACCAACATGGCATGGCCGGGTTGGCGGCGTGCAAGCGCCTGCGCCTAGCGGTGGTGCACGGGTTCTCCTCGCATGACTTGCTGCTACGCCACTGGCTTACCACCCAGGGCGTCCAGCCGGACCGGGGTGTGGAGATTACCGTGCTGCCGCCTGCCGAAATGGTAGGCAGCCTGGCCGCTGGCGCCATTGACGGGTTTTGCGTCGGCGCACCCTGGGGGTTGGTGGCAGCCAAGGCGGGCATGGGGTTCACCGCTTGCCGCAGCCGAGACATCTGGCCGGGGCATCCTGAAAAATGCCTGGCGCTGCAAGCGGATTTTGCGACCACGGCACCGGAGCGCCTGAACATTATGTTGCAGGTTCTGCTGCGTGCACAACGTGAATGCGCCGCCCCCGAAGCGCGCGCCAAACTGGCGGCATTGCTTGAGCGGCCGGAATATCTCGACCTTCCGGCGGACCTGCTGGCCGAGGCGCTGGACAGCGCAGAAGGTGGCCCCAGTTTTATTGCCCCTTACCCGTCTGTTACGAAGGCACAATGGTATGCCAGGCAGATGCAGCACTGGGGCAAGGCGCCCGCCGGGCTGGAGGACATAACAGCGCAGCTCTACCGCCCCGACCTGTTTTTGCGCGCGGGCGGAAAGCGTGAAACAGACGCGCCGACACCGATGGAAGTCGTTTCTGAGTAAATCCTGGTTCATTACTGCCCGTTTTTTGTCCCCAGGGCTTAAAGTACGGGCAAGCTTCGTTTTGATTCAATATTTTTTATAAAAAACACTGTTGAGTTCTCAACTGTAAATCTGCTTCATCGAATTATGCGGTGAGACTGCCGCGCACTTTCCGATCAACGGAGATTAGGAAAGTTAGAACCGGGGAGAACCCCGTTCTTTGATGTAGCAGGCCAAAGATGGCCGGCGTGTGGCGCGATACGGCGCTACGACCAGGTGCTTAATGTCTCAAGCGCAGAGCAAGAGCTTTTTCAAATCCGGCCATTTCGCCACGTTGCTGGCCGCGTTTCTGTATTTCGATTTCAGCTTCATGTGCTGGGTGTTGTTGGGGCCGCTGGGCATACAGATCGCCAAGGCGCTCAATCTGGACCCGGCCCATAAGGGTTTGATGGTGGCAACACCGGTTCTGGCGGGTGCGCTGCTGCGGCTGTTCACCGGCACGTTGGCCGACCATATAGGCGGCAAAAAAGCGGGCATTTTTTCGCAGATTGTCGTTATCCTCGGCCTTGCCGCCGCCTGGCTGTTTGGCGTGCCTGGCTTTGCCGCCATTTTGGGGCTGGGCGTGGTGCTGGGCATGGGGGGAGCATCTTTCGCCATCGCATTGCCAATGGCCGCGCGCTGGTATCCGGTGGAGCATAAGGGCAAGGCTATGGGCCTTACCGGGGCAGGGAATTTTGGCACTGTGCTGGCAGCTTTATTCGCGCCTGGCCTTGGCCTGGCTTTTGGCTGGACCAACGTATTCGGCATAGCGGCGGGCGTGATGCTGGTGGTACTGGTGGTGTTCATCGCCCTCGCCAAGGATGCGCCCGAGCAGGTGACTAAGAAAAATCTGCGCTCCTATCTGCAGGTTCTTGGTATGATAGATACATACTGGTTCATGCTGTTCTATGGCGTAACATTCGGCGGGTTTGTCGGGCTTGCATCCTCCTTGCCGATTTATTTCCATACGCAATACGGCCTCACCCCGATACAGGCGGGCTATGCCAGCGCGGTCTGCGTGTTTGTCGGCTCGCTGTTCCGGCCCATCGGCGGCTGGCTGGCAGACCGTGTAGGCGGCATCAACGTGCTGGCGGTGCTTTACGCGCTAGCCTGCGCGGCCCTGGTGACGGTAAGCTTTGGTTTGCCAAACCTTGCTTCCGCGCTAGGGGTTTTTGCCATCGCCATGTTTGCGCTGGGGACAGGCAATGGCGCAGTGTTTCAGCTTGTGCCTGTGCGGTACGTGAAAGAGATCGGCGTTGTTACCGGCGTGGTAGGCTGCGCGGGTGGTCTGGGTGGGTTCTACCTCGCCTCTTCACTCGGGTTTTCCAGGCAATGGACAGGTTCCTACCAGGACGGCTTCCTGATCTTCGCTGGCCTTGCCCTGGTTGCCTTCATCGGCATCAACATCGTCCGCAATGAATGGCGCATGAGCTTCTCTCGCGGTTATGCGGAAGGCTCTGTTCGTATCTAACAAACCGCAATTCCGGGCGCCAGAAACGCCGGGGCATAGAATCATAAGGAGAGTCC
This sequence comes from Rhodospirillales bacterium, assembly GCA_018971905.1. Taxonomy (GTDB): domain Bacteria; phylum Pseudomonadota; class Alphaproteobacteria; order Acetobacterales; family Acetobacteraceae; genus Acidocella. Next base: position 3,982 of record JAGWZS010000070.1, read on the forward strand.
GCCATGGGCGTAGAAAAATTGGTGGTGGTCGGCAACGGCATGGCCGGAATGCGAACGGTTCAGGAAATTCTTGAACGCGCACCAGGAAAATTCGAAATAACGGTATTTGGCGCGGAGGTGCATCCAAACTACGACCGCATCATGCTTTCGCCATTGCTGGCGGGTGATAAGAGTTTCGATCAGATCGTGATCAATTCGCTTGATTGGTACAAGGAAAACCAGATTGAGCTGATCACGGGCGAGCACGTGAACTGGATCGATCGCACGAAAAAGATCGTGCGCGGACACAGCGGTACGGAGCGCGCTTACGATAAGCTGCTGATTGCTACTGGCTCAAACCCGATCACATTGCCGTTGCCGGGTGCGGGGCGGCCTGGGGTAATGACCTTCCGTTCCAAGGCGGATGTGGACGACATGCTGGCCATTGCCGAGCCCGGCCGCAAAGCCGTGGTCATCGGCGGCGGGCTGCTGGGGCTGGAGGCAGCGCATGGGCTTAATCTGCGCGGCATGGAGGTGGCGGTGGTGCATCTGATGCCCACCCTCATGGAACGCCAGCTCGATGCCTCCGCCGCGCATCTGCTGGAGCAGAAGCTGCTGGCACGGGGCATGAAGATTTTCACGGGCGCCAACACGAAGGAGTTGGAGGGCGAAGGAGAGGATGGTGCGGTTGCCGCCGTGCGTTTGCAGGACGGCACGCGCATCGAGGCGGATCTGGTGGTGATGGCCGTAGGTATTCGCCCCAACGCGGGGCTTGCCCGCGCCGTAGGGCTGGAGTGCGATCGCGGCATCAAGGTTGATGCCACCATGCGCACCTCAGACCCCGACGTATTCGCGATTGGCGAATGCATCGAGTTCGAGGCACAATGTTTCGGTCTGGTCGCGCCCATTTGGGATATGGCGAAGGTCGCGGCGGATCATCTCACCGGTGCCGCGCAAACCGCTTTCGTGCCCATGGCCACGGGTACGCGCCTGAAGGTTTCGGGAATCGAGATGTTTTCGGCGGGTGATTTCCTGGGTGGCGATGGCGCTGAGGATATTGTGCTGCGCGATGCCGCACGCGGTGTTTATAAGCGCTTGGTGCTGCGGCAAAACCGGCTGGTCGGCGTGGTGTGTTTCGGCGACGCTTCAGATTCCAACTGGTATTTTCAGCTTCTGAAGGATGATCAGGATCTTGGTGCCTTGCGGGAAACCGTGATCCACGGCCCCGTGTCCACCGCGACCGACCCGCATGAGAGCCTGGCGCTGCTAGGAGATGACGCGGAGATTTGCGGCTGCAATGGTGTCCGGAAAGACACCATCGTCAAAGCTATCGAGGGCGGCTGCACCAGTGTGGACGATGTGCGCGCCTGCACCAAGGCTTCCGCTTCCTGCGGTTCCTGCACGGGGCTGGTGGAAGGGTTACTGAAGCTCACTCTGGGAGCGGATTTCAAACCTGCCGCGGCGAAGCCTATGTGCAAATGCACAAGCCACGGGCACGACGAAGTGCGCCGACGCATCCGCACCCAAAGCCTCAAGAGTATTCCCGCCGTGATGCAGGCGCTGGAATGGATCACGCCCGATGGCTGCGCCTCCTGCCGTCCGGCGTTGAATTTTTACCTGTTGTGCGAATGGCCCGGCGAATACCAGGATGATTCGCAATCGCGCTTCGTGAATGAACGTGTCCACGCCAACATCCAGAAGGACGGAACCTATTCAGTGGTGCCGCGCATGTGGGGTGGCGTTACCTCGGCCAAGGAGCTACGCGCCATTGCCGATGTGTGCGAGAAATTCGCTATTCCCACGGTGAAGATCACCGGCGGCCAGCGTGTGGATATGTTTGGCGTGAAGAAGGAAGACCTGCCCGCGGTGTGGGCGGACCTCAACGCCGCCGGCATGGTTTCCGGCCATGCTTACGGCAAGGCATTGCGCACCGTGAAAACCTGCGTGGGGTCTGAATGGTGCCGCTTCGGCACGCAGAATTCCACCGCTATGGGCATCGCGTTGGAAAAGATGACCTGGGGATCATGGCATCCACATAAGGTGAAACTGGCCGTCTCCGGCTGCCCGCGCAATTGCGCGGAAGCGACGATCAAGGATTTTGGTGTGGTGGCCACCGAGGCCGGATGGGACCTGCATGTGGGCGGCAATGCCGGCATCAAGGTCCGCGCCACGGATCTGCTCTGCAAAGTGACAACCGATGATGAGGTTCTCGAATATTGTGGCGCTTTCCTGCAACTTTACCGGCAGGAGGCACGCTACCTGGAGCGTACAGCCCCGTGGGTGGAGCGTGTGGGCCTGAAATATGTGCAAGAACGGGTTGTGGAGGACGAGGCAAACCGCAAGGCGCTCTATGCGAAGTTCCTGTATGCGCAAAGCTTCTCACAGATTGACCCCTGGGCTGAAGAAGCCTCGAAACATCGGCAGAAATATCAACCGCTCGCGGAGTTGGTGTAATGAATATGATCTCTCCGATTTTCACAGATGTCGGTGCCCTCTCTGATATTCCTCGTCTTGGTGCGCGCTGTGTGAAAACCGCCATGGGCGACATCGCCATCTTCCGCACGGCAGATGACCGCGTGTTCGCCCTGCGCGATCAATGCCCGCACAAGCACGGCCCGCTCAGCCAGGGCATCGTGCATGGCACCTCCGTCACTTGCCCGCTGCATGCCTGGGTCATCTCGTTGGAAACCGGTGAGGTGGAGGGGCCGGATGATGGATGTACCAAGCGTTTTAGTGTGAAGCTGGAACATGGCCGCGTGTTGCTGGCGGTGGCGCCATGAGCCACGTATTTTTGGCCGGAGCGGGGCCGGGCAACCCGGACCTGCTCACCGTAAGGGCACTGCGCCTGCTGCAAACCGCCAGCGTTGTTCTGCACGATTCCCTGGTGAGCGAGGAGATCCTCGCCCTTGCCAACCCGGCGGCGCAGCTCATCGATGTCGGTAAGCGTTGCGGTCGCCATTCCGCGACACAGGAGCAGATTTGTGCGCTGCTGGTACAGGAAGCGCAAACCAGCGAGGGCATTGTGCTGCGGCTGAAAGGCGGCGACCCGATGATCTTCGGCCGCGCCACGGAGGAAATGCAGGCGCTGGAAGCGGCCGGTATCGCTTATGAGATTGTGCCCGGCATCACCGCCGCCCTGGCGGCGTCCGCCTCGCTTAAGCGCTCGCTCACCCAGCGCCTGGTCTCCCGCGCGGTGCATTTTGTCGCGGGCCATGCGGCGGATGGTTCAATCCCCGGGCATGATTTTGCCGCCCTGGCGCAAAAGGGTGGCACACTGGCGGTGTATATGGGCGCGCAAAGTTTCGGCGGCTTCGCGGCGCATCTGGTGGAAGCCGAGCTGGACCCGCAAACCCCCGCCATCGCCATCGAAAATGTCTCAAGGCCGGATGAGCGCGTTATCACCGGTACCACGGGCAGCCTGCCTGGCGCCTTGCGGGTGGCGGGCGATGGGCCGGTGCTGATTCTGGTAGGCGAGGCGCTGGCCGCGCGCCAGCCCGCCCTCCTGCTGGCCGAAGCCTGCGCCTGAGGCCGCGCTGTTGGATGGCATGAACACAGAAACCGTAAAATCCGTCTGCCCCTATTGCGGGGTGGGCTGCGGCATTGTGCTGCAAGTGGAAGACGGGCGCGTCACCAAGGTCAGCGGGGACAAATTCCACCCCGCCAACAAGGGGCGGCTCTGCACCAAGGGCCAGACCTGCCACGTGCCGCTGACGCAAGGGCGTCTGGCCAGCGCCTATGTGCGCCCGGCACGGGATGATGAGCAACAGCCCGTACCCCTGCGCACGGCAATTGCGCGAGCCGCCGGGCACCTGCGGGAAATTATCGCGGCGTATGGCCCGGATGCGGTGAGCTTCTACATCTCCGGCCAGATGTCACTGGAGGCCCAATATCTCGCCAACAAGCTGGCGAAAGGCTTTATCCGCACCCGGCATATCGAGGCCAATTCCCGCCTCTGCATGGCCAGTGCCACTTCAGGTTACAAGCTTTCTCTGGGCGCGGACGCCCCGCCCGGCTCCTATGACGATCTGGACCACGCCGATACCTTCCTGGTCATCGGCGCCAACATGGCGGATTGCCACCCCATTTTGTTCCTGCGCCTGCTGGACCGGGTAAAGCAGGGCGCCAAGCTAATTGTGGTGGACCCGCGCCGCAGCGCCACGGCGGACAAGGCGGATCTGTTCCTGCAGCTTAAACCTGGCAGTGACATCGCGCTCATCAACGGTATTCTGCGTCTGCTGCATGAGGCAGGTAAAACCGATCCCGCCTTCATCGCCGCCCATACCGAGGGATGGGACGCGATGCTGCCCTTGCTGGAAGACTACACCCTGCCGCGCGTGGCGCAGATGACCGGGCTGGCCGAGGCCGATATTCGCCAGGCCGCCGCATGGCTTGGCCGCAGCCCGCGTTTCGTCAGCCTTTGGACGATGGGGCTGAACCAGAGCGTGCGCGGCACCTGGAACACCAATGCCCTGTGCAATCTGCATCTGGCCACTGGCGCCATTTGCCGCACCGGCGCCGGGCCGTTTTCCCTCACCGGCCAGCCCAACGCCATGGGCGGGCGGGAGATGGGCTATATGGGCCCTGGCCTGCCCGGCCAGCGCTCGGTGCAAAGTGCGGAGGACCGGGCGTTCACCGAAACTATCTGGCAGCTCCCCT
>JAGWZS010000316.1 GCA_018971905.1 Rhodospirillales bacterium
GCTTGCGTTTTCTTCGCGTTTGCAGCAAAAATACGCGCGGGAAGGGTATGAGACGCTTAAGGAGTTGATCATGCCTGAACCCAGGAGGTTCGTGGGCGGCCTGTCGGTCGCCGCCGTTCTGTATGATTTTATTAACAATGAAGTCCTGCCGGGCACCGGGCTGGAGCAAGCTCCCTTCTGGGAGGGTTTTGCAGCCCTGCTGCGCGATTTTACCCACGCCAACGCGTTGCTTTTAGCCAAACGCGATGAACTTCAGAGGAAGTTGGATTGTTGGTACAAAGCGCATAAAAGCCAGCCGTACGATCCGGTGGCTTACGAAGCCTTTCTGCGTGAGATCGGCTATCTGCAGCCGGAGCCGCCGCCGTTCACGGTTGATACCGCCAATGTGGACGACGAGCTCGCCCTTATTCCTGGCCCGCAGCTGGTGGTGCCGCTTACCAACGCCCGCTACGCGCTGAACGCCGCCAATGCCCGCTGGGGCAGTCTGTACGACGCGCTCTACGGCACAGATGCTGTGCCGGAAACCGATGGCGCCGCACGTGGAGGCAGCTTCAACCCGGTGCGCGCCGATGCGGTGATCGCCCGCGCCCGCGCCGTTCTGGACGCGCATTTTCCGCTGGATGACGCCAGCCATGCCGATGCCCTGGGCTATGCGGTGGAAAGCGGCCGCCTGGTGGCGTTAATGCCCTCCGGCGATACGGGTTTGAAAAATCCCGCGCAATTCGCGGGCTATAAGGGTGCGGCGGCCAGCCCCAGCGCCGTGCTGCTGAAAAACCACAATCTGCACGCCGAAATCGTCATCGACGCGGCCCACCCCATCGGCCGGCACGACACGGCGCATATCGCGGACATCATCCTGGAGTCCGCCATCACCACCATCATGGATGCCGAGGATTCCGTGGCCGCGGTGGATGCGCAGGACAAGCTGGTGATCTACCGCAACTGGCTGGGGCTGATGCAAGGCACGCTTTCCGCTTCGGTAGACAAAAACGGTAAAAGCTTCGAGCGCACGCTGAACCCGGTCCGTGACTATACCGCGCCGGATGGGTCGCCTTTCCGCCTACCAGGGTGCTCTTTGCTGCTGGTCCGCAATGTCGGTGATCATATGCTCACAGACATCATCACCCAGGACGGCGCGCAAGTGCCGGAGGCGGTGATCGATGCCGTGCTCACCTCGCTCATCGCGCTGCATGACATGAAAGCCCGCCGTAACTCCCGCAAGGGTTCGGTCTATATCGTCAAACCCAAGCTGCATGGGCCGGAGGAAGTGGCGAACGCGGCCGCCCTGTTCGGCGCGGTGGAGGAACTTCTGAGCCTTCCCGCCAATACGCTGAAAATGGGCATCATGGACGAAGAGCGCCGCACCAGCGTGAATTTGAAAGCCTGTATCCATGCGGCCAAATCCCGCGTGGTGTTCATTAACACCGGCTTTCTGGATCGCACCGGCGACGAGATCCACACCTCCATGGAGGCGGGCGTTTTCCTGCGCAAGAACGACATCAAAACGCAGCCCTGGATCAAATCCTACGAGGACCGGAACGTGGATTTTGGGCTGGAATGCGGGCTGCAAGGTAGGGCGCAGATTGGCAAGGGCATGTGGACGGCGCCAGACCAGATGGCGGCGATGCTGGCGCAGAAACTTGCCCACCCCAAGGCCGGCGCCAACAC
>JAGWZS010000317.1 GCA_018971905.1 Rhodospirillales bacterium
GCTGAGCGGTTTATTGTCGGTCCAGCGCGTGAGGAAGCCAAAAGCAACCACGGCGGCAAGCAGGACATAGAGCGCCCGGTGCGTGAGCCGCGCGGCCGTGTCCAGCAATGCAGCGCCGTCATCGAAAAACGTGCGGCCGGGGCGCAGGCGCCATGCCAGGCGCAGCACCAGCACGGCGGTGAGAACCAAACCTAATGACATATGCGCCACGACCATCAAACCATGCACATGGCGAGGAAAAAAGCCCCAGAATTCAGCGAGCAGGAACTGCGCCACCACCAGCAGCGCGGTCAGCCAATGCAGCATGATGGTCAGGCCGTCATGGCGGGTTATGCCGGGGTGGCCAGAAAAAGGCGGTTCACTGACTTGCTTCATGGATCATCCAAAGTTCGATGCCGTTGCGCGAGCTATAATGGCTTTCTGGTTTCAGGCAACGTGGCGTCTTTTGCTGTGGTTCTTTCAAAGATCCATGGTAAAATATGTAAAATTTGAAACCCGTTCGATGCTAATGCCCAGGCCAAGGGGCTCATGTTACGTGATCTTAATGCGTTGAATTAGAAATGCGGGCGGGCAGAGACCATATTGGGGCCATGCGCCTGTCTTCGCCTCTCCCAGCCCTGTCACGGGACTGTGCCCTGTTTCTGGACATTGACGGGACGCTGATCGATTTTTCTCTCTCTCCGGGCGGCGTGGTTGTGCCGCGTGGCTTGTTGGCGTTGTTAAAAAACCTGCAACTGCGGCAGGGCGGGGCTCTGGCGCTGCTCTCGGGGCGCAGATTAGGCGATATCGAGGCGTTATTCGGCCCGGGTTTTGCGGTTGGGGCCGAGCATGGTGCCCTTTTGCAGGACGCGGAAGGCCAGGTGTTTGCCGAAATACGCCCAAGTGCTGCCTTGGCAGCCTTGGCCGTGCCGCTGCGCGAGGCGGTGGCTGCCCACCCCGGCACGCTGCTGGAGGAGAAGCGCTTTGGCCTTGCCCTGCATTGGCGCGCCGCGCCGGAGGCGGCCGGAGGCTTGCAAGCGCTTGCCGCCCGGCTGGCGGCCCCGTACCCGGAACTGCTGCTGCTGCCAGCCCATGCGGCGCTGGAGATTCGCCCGCGTGGCACGGATAAGGGATCTGCCCTGGCAAGCTTTATGCGCGAGCCCCCGTTTGCGGGGCGCAAGCCGGTATTTGTTGGCGATGATACCACGGATGAACCCGCCATTGCCCGCGCCAATGAGATGGGCGGACTGGGGCTGCATGTGGCGCGGGATTTCGGCGGAGCCACCCAGGCTGTGCGCGCCTGGCTGGCGGAGAGCCTGGAGCGGGAAGGACACGGCGATGCGACAGCCTGATTTGAACCTTGCGGTGATTGGCAATGGTGCCATTGCCTCGCTGATCGACCGCCAGGGCACGCATGTGTGGTGCTGCTGGCCACGGCTGGATGGCGACCCGGTTTTCCACACCCTGCTGAGCGATAGCGGCGAGGGTGAGCTGCGCGTGGAACTGGCCGGGCAGGTTGAGGCCGCCCAGCGCTATCTGCCCAATAGCGCCGTGGTGGAAACCATCTTGCGCGATGGCCAGGGTAATGCCCTGCGCATTCTGGATTTCTGCCCGCGCTTCCGGCTCTATGGGCGGGTATTTCATCCGCATATGATCGTGCGGCGGCTGGAGCCGCTCTCCGGCCG
>JAGWZS010000318.1 GCA_018971905.1 Rhodospirillales bacterium
ACCGGGTTGGACTCCCGGCCGAGAATCTGGCTACACTAGATATAGGAGAATTTATGCAGATTACCCGCCGTTCCACACTATCCTTAGTAGGGGCCGCCAGCCTGGCGCCATCTCTGGCCTGGGCTGGCTCCACCCCGCCCACGGAAACACAGCGCTCCATCGGCTCCCCCAGCGCGCCGGTCACGGTGCAAGAGTTCTTCTCCCTCACCTGCCCGCATTGCGGTGAGTTCGCCACCCACACAATGCCCCAGGTAAAGGCGAATTTCGTGGATACCGGGAAGGTCCAGTTCATCTATCACGATTTCCCGCTGGACCAGATTGCCCTGAAGGCCGCGCAGGTCTCGCGCTATCTGCCCGTGGCAGAATACTACCCCTTCATCGAGGCGCTGTTCGCCAGCCAGAACGACTGGGCCTTCCAGGAGGGTGAGGATTACCACGCGCGCATCTTCAAATACGCCGCCCTCGCCGGCATGGACCAGGCGACCTACGACAAAGCCTGGAACGATACCGCGCTGGGGCAATGGATTCTGAACGGCCAGCAGGAAGCCGAGCAGGTCGACCAGATTAACGCCACGCCCACCTTCATCATCAACGGCCAGAAGCACCCTGGCGCCGTGGATTACGACACCTTCGCCGCGCTGCTGACCAACGCCGGCGGCTAAAGGAGGCTGAATGCCCGCACGCTTCGCCCGGCTGCGTATTGCCGGTTTCAAGAGCTTCGCCGACCCCACGACGGTGGAGATTCTCCCCGGCCTCACCGGGGTGGTGGGGCCAAACGGCTGCGGGAAATCCAACGTCATCGAGGCGCTGCGCTGGGCGATGGGCGAGGCCAATGCCCGCAACATGCGCGGCAACGAGATGGAGGACGTGATCTTCGCCGGCACCACGGGCCGCCCGGCCCGCAACCTGGCGGAAGTCACCCTCACGCTGGAAGAGACTCTGGGCCTGGCCCCGCCACCCTTCCAGGAAGCCGCCGACATTGAAATCTCCCGCAAGATCGAGCGCGGTTCTGGCAGCAATTACAAGGTCAACGGCAAGGACGCCCGGGCGCGGGATGTGCAGACCCTGTTCGCGGACCTTGCCTCCGGCTCCCGCGCTTCGGCGATGGTCAGCCAGGGGCGCGTCGGCGCGCTGGTGAACGCCCGGCCGGATGAACGCCGGGCATTGCTGGAAGAAGCCGCCGGCATCACCGGCCTGCACGCCCGCCGACACGAGGCGGAACTGAAGCTGAAAGCCGCCGAGCAAAATCTGCTGCGGGCGGATGATCTGAAAGGCCAGTTGGAAGCGCGGCTGGGAGAGTTGCGCAAGCAGGCCCGCCAGGCCACGCGCTATAAAGGGCTCTCCGGCAACATCCGCGCGGCGGAGGCAGAGCTGCTCTCCGTGCAGCGCGCCATGGCCGTGGCGGCGCGGGAAGCAGCCCAGGCCGCCTTTGCCGCCGCCGAGGCCAGGGTGGCAGAAACCGCCACGAAGACGCGGGACGCCGCCGATGCGGCGGCGACCGCCGAAGCCGCCCTGCCCGCCCTGCGCGAGGCCGAGGCGCAGGCCCGCACCTTGCTGGAACGCGCCCGCATTGCCGCCGAGCAGGTGAAGGAGGCCGAAACCCGCGCCCGCACCGCCCTGGCCGAGGCCAGAACCCGGCTGGAGGCCCTGACCCGCGACCAT
>JAGWZS010000071.1 GCA_018971905.1 Rhodospirillales bacterium
CTCTGGAAGGTTCGGTGGGCTGATGCTCGAGATCAAGAATTTGCATGCGCGTATTGGCGATGCGGAAATCCTGAAAGGTGTGACCCTCACCATCCCCGATGGTGAAATCCACGCCATCATGGGCCCCAATGGCGCTGGCAAATCTACGCTGTCTTACGTTCTCTCTGGCCGTGATGGCTATGAGGTGACAGAAGGCGAAGTGATTTTTAACGGCGAGAACATTCTGGAGATGGAGCCGGAAGACCGCGCCGCCGCCGGACTGTTTCTGGCGTTCCAGTATCCGGTGGAGCTGCCGGGTGTAGGCAATGCCAATTTCCTGCGCACGTCAGTGAACGCCATCCGCCGTAAACGCGGGGAGGATGAGCTGGATGCTGTCGCCTTCCTGAAACTCGCCCGCGCCGCCGTGAAGCAGCTTGCGATGAAGGAGGATTTCCTGAAGCGCAACGTGAACGTTGGGTTCTCCGGCGGTGAAAAGAAGCGCAACGAGATGCTGCAGATGGCCATTCTGAAGCCGCATCTCGCCATTCTGGACGAAACGGATTCCGGCCTGGATATCGACGCGCTGAAGATTGTGGCGGAAGGCGTGAACACCTTGCGCGATAAGACATTCTCCGCCCTGGTCATCACCCATTACCAGCGCCTGCTGGACCATATTGTGCCGGACGTTGTGCATGTGCTGGCGGGCGGTAAGATCGTCCGTTCCGGCCCAGCCTCTCTGGCGCTGGAGCTGGAAGCCAGCGGCTATGCCGGGCTGGAAGCCGCGTAACCATGGTCGCTCTGCCCACCCGCAAGCTGGAAGCTTGGCGCTACACGGATTTGCGTCCGCTCTCGGCGATTACGTTTGGTGCGCCGCCTGCCGTTTCGGCCACGCCGGAATTACCGGACCTGCCGTTCCCTCGCTTCGTGTTTTTGAACGGCACGTTGAACACCGCACTTTCAACCGGTTTTAAGCATGCCACACCCTTCGCACCGGTTGAAGGCAAAGGCAGGCAGCCTATGGCGCTGATCAATGCCGAACATGCCACCAGCGGCATCAATGTCGAAATCCCCGCCGGGCACGATGCCGGGGAATTATTGCTGGTTTCCGCGGCCAGTGGTGCTGCGCCATTTGTTTTCCATCCGCGCCACCGCGTGAAGCTGGGGCAGGGGGCGACATTCACGCTGATCGAACTGGACCAGGGCGAGGGCATTTACTGGCAGAACGCCGTGCTTGAGATTGAGGTGGCGGAAGGCGCGAAGTTCCAGCATTTCCGCTTGCAAGAAGAAAGTGTTGAAGCTTTCAACACCACCACCATTCATGCCGATATCGCGGGCAATGCCTCTTATGAGCATTTCACTCTGACACTTGGCTCCAAAATTTCCCGCACGGAGATCGAGGCCAATCTGCTGGGCCAGAATGCGCTCGCTCACCTGAATGCGGCACAGCTTTTGGGCGGCACCCAGCATGGTGACTTTACCACCATCATCCGCCACAAGGCGCCCAACTGCCCTTCGCGCCAGACGGTGAAATCCGTCCTCGCGGGGCGTGCGCGCGGTGTGTTCCAAGGCAAGATCGAGGTGGACCAGATTGCCCAGAAGACCGACGGCTACCAGATGAGCCAGGCGCTTCTGCTCTCGCCGGATGCGGAGATGGACATCAAGCCCGAGCTGCAGATTTTCGCGGATGACGTGAAATGCTCGCATGGCGCCACCATTGGCGCGCTGGACGAGGAGCAGGTTTTTTATCTGCGCTCGCGCGGCATCCCCGAGGCGGATGCACGGCAAATCCTTATCCGCGCCTTCCTTGAGGAAGCTCTGGAGCCTGTCACGCACGACGCGTCCAAGGCACTGTTCGAGGAGGTTCTGGAAAGCTGGTGGAGCAAGCAATGAGCACCACGCTGCTACCTTTGGACGTTCATGCCGTCCGCCAGGATTTCCCGATCTTGTCGCAGAAGGTACATGGCAAGCCCTTCGTGTTTCTGGACTCCGGCGCCTCCGCGCAGAAGCCGAAACAGGTGATCGAGGCCATGCGCTTCGTGATGGAAGAGCAATATGCCAACGTCCATCGTGGCCTTCACTACATGTCCGAAAAAGCTTCGGACGCGTATGAGAATGTGCGCGACAAGGTGGCAGAGCTGCTGAACGCTGGCTCGCGTGAGGAAATCGTCTTTACCCGCAACGCCACGGAGAGCATCAACCTCGTTGCTTACACGTGGGGCCGCACCGCGCTGAAGCCGGGCGATGCCGTGGCGGTTTCAGAGATGGAACACCACGCCAATCTCGTCCCCTGGCAAATGCTTCGGGATGCTCACGGCACCGAGCTGCGAATCATCAAGATTACAGATTCCGGTGAACTGGACTGGAATTCTCTTGAGCAGGTCTTCGCGGACGGCAAGGTGAAGCTGCTGGCGCTCACCCATATGTCCAACGTGCTGGGCACCTACACGCCGGTTGAGCGCCTGGCCAAATTCGCGCATGAGCATGGTGCGAAAATTCTGCTGGATGGGTCCCAGGCCATCGTCCACCGCGCCGTGGATGTGCGGGCGATCGACGCTGATTTCTACGTTTTCTCCGGCCACAAGCTCTATGGCCCCACTGGCATTGGCGTACTCTATGCCAAAGCAGAAATCCTGGATGCGATGCCGCCTTTCATGGGTGGCGGGGACATGATCGCTTCCGTCTCCTACCAGAAATCCACCTGGGCCAAGCCGCCCCATCGTTTTGAGGCAGGTACGCCTGCCATCATCGAAACCATAGGCCTCGGGGCGGCAATTGATTACGTCCGTGGAATCGGGTTCAAAAATATTGCGGCGCATGAGCAGCATCTCACCGAGCATGCGCTTTCCACACTCAGCCAAATCGAGGGGCTGCGCATTTTGGGTTCGGCACAGGATCGTGGCGGCGTGATCTCCTTCGTGATGAAGGATGCCCACGCGCATGACATCGCGACACTGCTGGACCGCCAGGGGATCGCCGTGCGCGCCGGGCACCATTGCGCCGAACCGCTGATGGGCCGGCTTGGTGTGACCAGCACCGCGCGTGCCACCTTCGGCCTTTACACCCTGCCGGAGGAAATCGACGCGCTGGCCACAGGGCTTGAAAGGGTGCGGAAGATTTTCGCATGAGCGAGGCGCTTTACCAATCCATCGTGCTTGAGAGCAGCCGCAACCCGCGCCATGCGGGCCGCCCGGATGTGTTTAATGCTGAGGGGCAGAGCGAAAACCGCATGTGCGGCGATAAGGTCAGCGTTTTTCTCAACGGCGCGGATCTGCGTCATGAGGCGCAGGGCTGCGCCATCCTTGCCGCCAGCGCGGAGCTGATGTGCGAGGCGGCCACCGGCAAAACCGCCGGTGAGATCGCCATATTGAGTGATAAGTTTGAACATCTTGTAACCACCGGGCAGGAAACCCCGGAACTGGGAGAATTGAATGCGCTTGCAAGCATTGCGCAATATCCTTCCCGCCTTCGGTGCGCGACGCTCCCTTGGGACGCCCTCCGAGACGCCATTGCCAGAGCCGGAAGCGCAGGAGGCCCCGCAAATGGTTGAAGATGTGAAAGCCGAAACTGGCCAGATGCAGCCGGTGACCAGCTGGACACCCGATGGCGAAACCAAGCCCCGCGTTTCCGAGGAAGCAGTGATCGGCGCCATCTGCACGGTTTATGACCCGGAAATTCCGGTGAATATCTACGAGCTTGGCCTGATCTACGCGATTGAGATTGCGGATAGCGGTAATGTGAAGGTCGAGATGACGCTCACAGCTCCCGGATGCCCTTCCGCGCAGGAACTGCCGGAAATGGTTCGCAACGCCATCGCGCAGATTGATGGCGTGGGGGATATTGTTGTTGATACAGTCTGGGACCCGCCATGGGACCCGAGCCGCATGAGCGAGGAAGCTCGCCTTATGCTGAACATGTTTTGAGGTGAAGACATGGACGTTACGCACACCGCCACACCCAGGAAGCGCGAACTCCCACCGTTGATGACATTGACGGACGCCGCCGCCGAGCGCCTGCGCAAGCTTTATGCGGGCGGCGAGCAAGGTAAGCTGCTGCGCATCTCTGTTGGCACCAAGGGTTGCTCTGGAATGTCTTACGAGATGGGCTGGGTGGAAGCGCCAAGCCCAACCGACGAGATCGTGAAATCTCAGGATCTCACCGTTCTGGTGGACCGCAAGGCCACGCTGTTCCTGATCGGCACGGTGATGGATTACCGGGAAGACACGCTAACCCGCGGCTTCACCTTCGAGAACCCGAACGAAAAAGGTCGCTGCGGCTGCGGCGAGAGTTTTCACGTTTAAAAAGGCTTAGGTAAGCACAACGCTCACCGGCACATGGTCGCTCGGCTGCGCCTTGGCGCGTTCGTCCTTGTGGATAGTCACGGAGACCAGACGCTCCGCCAGCCTGGGTGAGAGCAGAGCGTGGTCGATGCGCAGGCCGATATTCCTGTCCCACGCGCCAGCCTGGTAATCCCAGAAGGTGTAAAGCGACTCTTTCGGATGCAACGCGCGCACAGCTTCTGTCAGCCCGGTATGGAGCAGCGCGTGAAACGCCGCGCGGGTTTCCGGGCGGATCAGCGCGTCATTTGCCGGTAAGGCGCGGGGCGCGAAATCAGCGTCGGTGGGGCATACGTTATAATCCCCAGCCAAGATGAAATCTTCATCCGCTTCCATCATCGCGGCCGCATGTTCGCGTAAGGCCGCCATCCAGCGCAGCTTGTACTGGTAGCCGGAATCCCCGCCGGAATTGCCGTTGGGCAGATAAAGCCCGCCAATCTTCATCCCCCGCGCCCTCACTTCCACGAAGCGCGCATGGGAATCCTCTTCATACATGCCGGGCAGGCGCCTGTGCGTTACTTCCACACCGCCCTTATGCAGAATGGCGACACCGTTATAGGCTTTCTGCCCCACAATCTCGGCCTCGTAGCCCAATGCAGAGAAGGCCATGGCGGGAAATTGATGCGCCTCGCATTTGATCTCCTGCAACAGCAGAAAATCCGGCTGCTCGCGCGTCAGAAAATCCACCACATGCGCCTCGCGCGTGCGCACGGAGTTCACGTTCCAGGTGGTGATTTTAGTCAACGGAGAAGGACGTGCCGCAGCCACAGGATGCGGTGGCATTCGGGTTTTTTACCAGAAAATGCGCGCCCATCAGTGAATCTTTGAAATCTAGCTCAGCTCCGCCCAGAAAATCCAGGCTCACCGGGTCCACAAACACAGTGGCGCCGTCCCGTTCCAGCACGATGTCGTCCTCGGCCTGCGCGTCCGTCAGGCCGAATTTATATTGCAGGCCAGAGCAGCCGCCGGCCAGCACTTCCACCCGCAGGGCCTTCGCGCTGGGTTCGCCGGCCAGAATTTCAGCCACCCGGGCGGCGGCGGCGGGGGTGAGGGCAAAAGGGGCAATCACGTCACTCATGCCCTTGTATATAGCGTGCGGGGGGCTTGGTGGTAAGGCCAGGGAAGGCTAAAGCCCTGTCCATGATGAAAGCCCCCTATGCTGTGCAGGAAGAGGAAACGCGCGGGCGTGTTCATGAGCAAACCCGCTCGGATGACCGCAGCCCCTATCAGCGCGACCGCGACCGCGTGGTTCACTGCTCGGCCTTCCGCAAGCTGCAATATAAAACCCAGGTTTTCATCAACCGGGAGGGCGATTTTTACCGCACGCGCCTGACCCACAGCCTGGAAGTGGCGCAGATTGCGCGGGCCATGGCCCGCGCCCTGGCGTTTGATGAAGACCTTACCGAGTGCCTGGCCCTGGCGCATGATCTCGGCCACCCGCCCTTCGGCCATGCCGGGGAGAGGGGGCTGGACGAGGCATTGCAGGATTTTGGCGGCTTTGATCATAATGACCAGTCCTTCCGCGTCGTCACCCGGCTGGAGCAGCGTTACGCGGCGTTCGATGGCCTCAACCTCACCTGGGAGAGCCTGGAAGGGCTGGCCAAGCATAACGGCCCGCTAAAGAACCCGCCGCCCACCATCGCCGCCTTTAACGCAGACTTGTCCCTAGACCTCTCCCGCCAGACCTCCGGCGAGGCGCAGATCGCCGCGTTTTCTGACGATATCGCCTATAACACCCATGATCTAGATGACGGCCTGCGCGCGGGGCTGTTCGGCTTCGAGGATATTTTGCCCTTGCCGGTCATCGGTGATCTGCTCCGCGAGGCGCGCAAGCTGACCGACCAGCCCCACCGCATCCGCGCCGAGCTGAGCCGCCGCGTTATCAACTGCCTGGTGCATGACGCCCTGGCCGAGAGCGGCCGCCGCTTGGCTGCCCTGGCCCCGCAATCCGCCGAGGATATCCGTGCCGCCGCCGGTCCGGTAATCGCCTTTTCCGAGGAAATCCGGGTGGCGAATATTGAGCTGAAGCGCTTCCTCATGGCCCGCATGTACCGGCATTGGAAGCTCAACCGCATGAACCATAAATGCACGAACGTGACGCGTACGCTGGGCAGCCTGCTGCTGCGCAAGCCGGATCTGCTGCCCGATGACTGGCGCGAGCGCGCGGGCAAGGGCGAAACGCCGCAAGCCGCCGCCACGGTGCGCGACTATGTGGCCGGCATGACAGACCGTTACGCTTTGGATGAATTTTCCCGTTTGACCGATCCGTCGGTCCCCGCTTGAGAGACATGATGCAAGACGAAAATCTGTTTGCCGCCCTGCGTGGCGAGGTTCTGACCGCCCTGGGAACCCTGGCCCCCGACCTGGCGCCGGAAATTCTGGCCCGCGTGGAAGTCACCCCCACCAAAGACCCCGCGCATGGAGACATGGCGACCAATGCCGCCATGATCGCGGCCAAACCTGCGGGCAAAAACCCGCGCGAGCTGGCCGCCGGGCTGGTGGAAAAGCTCTCCGGCCATCCTGGCATTGCCAAGGCTGAGGCCGCCGGGCCAGGCTTCGTGAACCTCACCCTTTCACCCGTTTTGCTGCTGGCGCAACTGCCTGTGATCCTGAGCGCCCAGGAAACTTATGGCCGGGGGACATCCCGGAACCGCAAGATCAATGTGGAATATGTCTCCGCCAACCCCACCGGGCCGTTGCATGTGGGCCATTGCCGTGGGGCCGTGGTGGGCGATGCGCTGGCCAACCTGCTCACCAAGGCGGGGTACGACGTTACCAAGGAATATTACATCAACGATGCCGGGGCGCAGGTGCTGGCCTTGGCGCGTTCCGTCTACGTCCGGTATCTGGAGGCGCTGGGGCTTTCGCCGGAAGCCTATATCGAGATCGTGCCCGGCGGTATGCAATATGGCGGGGCGTATCTCATCCCCATAGGCGCGGCTCTGGCCGAAAAATACGGTGATGAGTACGCCGAAACCCCGGAAGCCAAATGGCTGGATATTTTTCGGGATTTCGCTGTTGCGCGGATGATGGACATGATCCGCGAGGATCTCGCCGCCTTGGGCGTGCGGCACGACGTGTTCTCCTCAGAGCGCTCTTTGGTGGAAAATGGCGGGGTCGAGCGCGGCTTGCAGGTACTCCGTGCCAAGGGGCTGATCTATCGCGGCATATTGGAGCCGCCCAAAGGCAAGACACCGGAGGATTGGGAGCCGCGCGAGCAGGAGCTTTTCCGCGCCACCGAATATGGCGACGACGTGGACCGCCCCATCGCCAAATCTGACGGGTCCTACACCTATTTCGCCAACGACATCGCCTATCATGCGGATAAGGTAGCGCGCGGCTGCCCGGATCTCATCGACGTTCTGGGTGCCGACCATGGCGGCTATGTGAAGCGGATGCAGGCGGCGGTGAAGGCGCTTTCCGGCGGGCGGCTGGATGTGGTGCTCTGCCAAATCGTCAAAGTGTTGAAGAACGGCGAGCCGGTTAAAATGTCCAAGCGCGCCGGCACCTTCGTGGAGCTGCGGGACCTCATCGACGAGGTCGGGCCGGATGCGGTGCGCTTCCTGATTCTGATGCGCAAGGCCGACGCGCAGATGGATTTCGACCTCAACGCCGCCGTGGCGCAGACGCGTGAGAACCCGGTGTTCTACGTGCAATATGCCCATGCGCGCTGCCGCTCCGTGCTGCGCGCTTCCCCGGCGCCCTCCGCCGAAGCAGATTTCTCCGCCCTCACGGCGCCGGAGGAAATAGCCTTGCTGCGCCGCCTCATCACCTGGCCGCGTTTGGTGGAACAGGCCGCCGAGGCGCGCGAGCCGCACCGCGTGGCGTTTTTCTTGTACGACCTTGCCTCTGATTTCCACGCCCTCTGGAACGCGGGGCGGGACAATGCGGCGCTTCGCTTCCTGCAGGAGGACAAACCGGAAGCAACCAAGGCGCGCATCGGGCTTGTGGCGGCCACCGCCATCGTGCTTCGCTCTGGCCTTGCCGTGCTGGGCGTGAACCCGGTTGAGGAAATGAGGTAAGGCTTGCAGGAGGAAGACGACGATTTCCTGTTCCGTCCGCACCGCGCCAAGGGGCAGCGGCTGGACCCGGCGATCCAGCGCATGGCGATCGCGGCGGGGGGCGTGTCGGTGCTGGTTATCCTCGTCGCCTGGGTTTGGAGCGGTGTTCACCCTTACACATTCGGTCCGCCACCGGTGATCAGC
>JAGWZS010000072.1 GCA_018971905.1 Rhodospirillales bacterium
CGCGACCGCCCTCACATTCTCGCCTTTCGGGAAAGTGAGAATGCCGGAGAAGGAGAAATACCCGCCCATTTCCATCGCCTCCTCCGCCAACTGGCGGGTGGAGGAGAAGCAATGCAGCAGGAAGTCGAAATGCCCCCCTGCCCGCTCCTCGCGCAAGATGCGGGCGATGTCGTCATCAGCGTCGCGGGCATGGATGCAGATGGGCAGGCCAGCGAGCCGGGCGGCGCGGATATGATTGCGAAAACTGCGCTCCTGAATGTCTTTCGGCGCTTTGTCATAGAAATAATCCAGGCCAGATTCGCCGATGCCAATCACCTTGGGGTGCGCGGCCAGCTTCACCAGCACTTCGGGCTCCACCACCGGCAGCACCTCGGCCGCGTGGTTGGGGTGAACGCCAATACAGGCCCAGACGTTCTCGTAAGCCTCAGCGATGACGATGGCCTGTTTGCTCTGCGCGAGGGTGACGCCAATTGTCACCATCTCGCCCACACCGGCTGCAACTGCACGGGCGATGATTTCCGCCTGTTCGCCGGGCTGGTTGAAATAGTCGAGATGGCAGTGAGAATCGACGAGCATCAAGCCGCCTCGACCACGCGGGGGAACAAACCGGATGGCGTGGGCAGCGCCGTGCCCTCGGCCAGCGGCGCGTTCAGCACCGCGAGCGAACGCTCCTCGCCCAGGCCGAGATAATCCAGCAGCTTGCCCATCGTCTCCGGCATGAAAGGCTGCAACACCACCCCCAGCGCACGCAGCACTTCACACAGCGTATAAAGCACGGTGTTCATCCGGTCCGTGTCGGTTTTGCGAAGACTCCACGGGGCTTGGCTGTCGATATAGCCGTCAGCGGCGCGGATGACGCGCCAAGCTTCGTCCAATGCTTCGTGAAAGGCGAGCTTGTCCATCGCGGCACGCATCTTTTCCGGCAGGGCAGCGGCCTGGGCGAGTAGCGCATCGTCGGCCTCCTGCAATGCGCCTTTGGGCGGCACGGCGGCACCGGCATTCTTGCCGATGAAGGAGAGCGTGCGCTGGGAAAGATTGCCGATGCCATTGGCGAGATCGGAATTAATGCGGCGCTTCAAAGCATCGCGCGAGAAATCGCCATCATTGCCGAAGGGCACTTCGCGGAGCAGAAAATAGCGGATCTGATCCAGCCCGTATTCCTGCACCAGCGGCCGGACATCAATGAAATTGCCGAGGGATTTGGACATTTTTTCACCCTCGACCGTCCACCAGCCATGGGAGAACACCTTCTTCGGCAGTTCCAGCCCCGCACCCATCAGGAAAGCGGGCCAATAGACGGCGTGGAAGCGGATGATCTCCTTGCCTACCAGATGCAGGCTGGCCGGCCAGTAGCCCCAGCGCGGCGCGGTTTCATCCGGATAGCCAGCGGCGGTGAGGTAATTCACCAGCGCGTCCAGCCAGACATACATCACATGTGTCTCATCGCCCGGCACAGGGATGCCCCAGGAGAAGCTGGTGCGGGAGACGGAGAGGTCGTTCAGCCCACCGCGCACAAAGGAGAGAATTTCATTGCGTTTGGCCTGGGGGGCGATGAAGCCGGGATTGGCCTCATAGAATTCCAGCAGCTTGTCCTGAAAGGCGCTGAGCTTGAAGAAATAGCTGGGCTCCACCACCCATTCCACGGCCGCGCCCGAGGCCAGGGCATAACGGCTGCCATCGGGTTTCAGCGCGGTCTCGGCCTCGTCGTAAAAGGCTTCGTCGCGCACCGCGTACCAGCCCTCATAGGCGCCGAGATAGATGAAGCCGTTTTCCTGCAGCTTCTTCCAGATGGCCTGGCAGGCCGCCTTGTGGCGCGGCATGGTGGTGCGGATGAAATCATCGTTGGAGATGTTCATCGCCTTCGCCATGTCCTCGAAATCCGCGGCCACGCGGTCGGCAAATTCCTGCGGCTCGATCCCGGCGGCGCGGGCGGCGGCTTCCACCTTCTGGCCGTGCTCATCGGTGCCGGTGAGGAAGAACACGTCATCGCCTTCCAGCCGGTGCCAGCGGGCGAGAACGTCCGCCGCGGTGGAGGTGTAGGCATGGCCGAGATGCGGCGCGCCGTTCACGTAATAGATCGGCGTGGTGATATAAAGTTTCGTCTTCTTCATGACCTGTGTAACTGTTCCAGCGCCAGGATGATGGCGGCGCGCTTATCCAGGTTCAGTCCTAACACCTCGCGCTCCAGTTTCCCAAATTCCTGCCAGAGCGTGACGTTATGGCTGAGATGCATGGCGCCGAGGCGGGCGGCGGCACGGGTGCGGGCGGCAAGGCGGGTGCGTAGCAGGGAAAAGAACAGCTCGAATTTGTCCGCTCCCTCTACCGCGCGGGCAACGCTGTCCGCTATGGCCTGGGCGCGGGCGGGTTTCACCGGGGCGTTCAAGGCCTCGTCCACCAGCGCCGCCACGGCTACGCCGTCGCCTTCCGCGAGGTTCAGGGCGTTGCCGATGCTGCCCTCGGCGAGTTCAATCAGTCGTGCCGCATCGGCCTCCGGCGCGTAATCATGCAGCAAGGCGCGCATGGTGGTATCCGGCAGGGCAGACATAGGCAGCACGCGGCAACGGCTGCGGATGGTGGGCAGCAGCCGGCCGGGGGCGGCGCTGACCAGCAGCAGGATGGCGCGCGGCGGCGGCTCCTCCAGCAGCTTCAGCAGGGCATTGGCGGCGTTGGGGTTCATGTCCTCGGCGCCATCCACCACCACCACGCGCCAGCCGCCCTCGGCGGGGGTAAGACGCATGAAGGCACTCGCCTCCTGGATGGTGGCAATGACGATCTCGCCTTGCAGCTTCTCGGTCTTGGCGTTGATGCGGCGCTCGACGGTGAAGAAATCCGGATGCGTGGCGGCGGCGACGCGGCGGAACACACCGGAAGTTTCCGAGACAGAAAGGTCTGGCGTTTGCCCACCAGCCAGCAACCAGCGCCCAAACCTGTAGGCCAAGGTGGCCTTGCCGATGCCGGGCGGCCCGGCCAGCAGCCAGCCATGATGCAGCCGCCCGGACCGCACGGCCTGATAGAGCGCATTCACGGCACCCTCATGGCCCCGGAAATGCGGGTTGGCGCGGGGCTCAGGCGGCATCAGTACCCTGCCCGGTCGCGCAATGCCTGGCGCAGAGACGCCACAACGGCCTCTGGCGCAGGGCTGGCATCGATGCGCATGAAACGCGCCGGTTCCGCCGCCGCCATGGCGACAAAGCCATCGCGCACGCGGGTGAAGAAGGCTTCGTCCATTTCCTCGTATCTATCCGTGCCGCTGGCGCGGACGGCTAGGCGTTTTTTTGCTTCAGTTTCAGAAAGTTCAAGTAAAAACGTGACATCTGGTGTTAACCTGAGCAGAGCGATCAAGGCACGGACATCCGCCAGTGCCACACCCTGGCCGTAGGATTGGTAGGCCATGGTGGAATCATAAAACCGGTCGCAGATCACCACCGCGCCCCGCGCCAAAGCCGGGCGGATAAGGGCCGCCACATGGTCCATCCGGGCGGCGAAATGCAGCATGGTTTGGGCCAGCGGGGCCAGCGGGATGTCCTGATTGAGCAGCAGGGCACGGATGGCCTCGGCCCCCGTAGTGCCGCCTGGCTCGCGGGTTAGCACCACCTCCCGCCCCTCGGCGCGCAACACCGCGGCAAGCCCGGCGGCGGCGGTGGATTTGCCAGCCCCCTCCCCGCCTTCCAGCGTGATGAACAGCCCTGCCCGTGCCACGGCGTTACCGCACGATGATTTCGGGGTCGGCAATGCCCATTTGCAACACCTGCTGCAAGGCTTGGTCCGCCGCCGCCACTGAGTGATAGGGGCCGACATTCACCGCCCAGAGCGTACGGTCGCCGCCGAATACCGGCACTAGCCTGGCGGGCAGGCCGTAGATGCGTGCCATGGTGCGGGCGGCGTCGTACTCGCTGCCAAAGCCTGCCACCTGCACCCAGAGCGGCCCAGGGGCTGGTTGCGTGACTGTGACCTGGCCGGTGAGCTGCGCGGCCGCGTTTTGCAAACCGGGATTATTGGTGTTGACAAGCTGCTGGGCCGCACCCATGGCCCCGCCGGAGCCGGGCGGGGCCAGCGTTTGCGCGGTGATACCCGCCACTGGTGCCGCGGTGAGTTGGGGCCCCGCGCCCAGCGAACCTTGCAACGCGGCGCTGGCCTGGGTGTTAAGCTTCACCTCCACTTCCACCACGCCGCCAGAGGGAAAATTTAGCAGCCGGGCAACACGCGGCGTGACGGCGATGAGACGGCCGGGGATATCCGGCCCGCGCTCGTTCACCCGCACCTGCACGGAATAACCGTTCACGAGGTTGGTGATGGTAACGATGCTGGGCAGCGGCAGCACGGGGCTGGCGGCCATCAGGCCATCTGGGTCATAAAGCTCGTTATCGGCTGTGTAGGCGTCGCCGCCATGCTGGATGATGACGCCAAGGCCGGTGACGTCGTAGCTGCCGAACTCGCGCGGGTAACGCCATTCTCCGCCTATCTGGTAAGGGTTGCCGATGGTGTAGGTAACCGGGCCGGGTGCGGGCGGCGGCGGGCCATGCGGCACGCAGCCCGCGAGGGCCGCGCACAGCCCCAGGATGAGCCGGTTGATCATGCCAGGATCATCCGCCCCAGGGCGCCTACGGCCAGAGCGTAGAAATCCGACGGGTTATAGCGGCGAATGGCGGTGAAGTTTTCATAAACCAAAAATGCCTGGCCGCCCGCGCCATCCGGCAGCAGCAGGGCGGCTGGCATATCGGCTGGCAGAGGCTCGGCACCCGGCAGGCGTTGCACGCCAAGGCGCTCCCAATAGCCGATGGTTTGCAAGTTTTCTCGCCCGGTTATTGCGATATTGATACTGGGTGGGGCCAGCACCGCCTCGGAGGATGGCTGATCTGGCTGCCAGCCCGCCTTGGCGAGATAATTCGCCATGGAGGCCAGGGCGTCAGCGTCTGAGTTCCAGATATCCGGCGCGCCATTGCCAGCAAAGCTCACCGCCGTGGTGAGGTAGGTGCTGGGCATGAATTGCGGCTGGCCCATGGCGCCCGCATAGGAGCCGAGCAGGTTGGCAACCGGCGCATCACCCCGTGCCACAATCGTCATTGCCTTGATGACCTCAGTGCCGAAATAGCGGCTCTGCCGGTCCCAGGCCAGGGTGGTGAGCGCGTCGATGACGTTGAAATTACCCTGATTGGCGCCGAAATTCGTCTCCAGCCCCCAGATGCCCAGCATGACATCCGCCGAGACACCGTAGCGGCTGGTGACGGCGGCCAGCAGGTTGCGGGTTTGCTGATATTTGTCCTGGCCCGTGGCAATGCGCGTCTGGCTGAGTACCCGGCTGGAATATTCTGCCCATGTCAGCGTGAATTCCGGCTGGTGGTGGTCCAGCTTCAGCACGTCCTGGTTGGGAACCAGCCCATAGGTGCTGGCCTGGATGATCGATTCCGGGATGCCCGCGGCTCGCGCCCGGGCCTGCAACCGCGCCAGGAAGGACGCAAAATCCTGCGCCGCCCAGCTTGTTTTCGAAAATGCCAGGGCGCCACCCAGGCCAGTTAACATGATGCGTCTTAACATGTGGGGCAGTGTGACACGCCAGAGCCCGGCCTCGCAATGCGGCAGGCGCCATGGCGTGGTGAATAAAGCTCGGTTATGCTGCGAGCATGGGATTCTGGCGTACGAAAACATTGGCGCAGATGAGCCGCGCGGAGTGGGAATCGCTCTGCGACGGGTGCGGGCGCTGCTGCCTGCACAAGCTGCGCGATGAGGACACAGACGAAATCGAATTCACCAATGTTGCCTGTCGGCTGCTCGATACTGCGACCGCCCGCTGCCGGGATTATGCCAACCGCAAGAACCTGGTCCCGGATTGCGTGAAGCTGACACCCAAGCGTTTGGAAAAGCTGGACTGGCTGCCGCCGAGCTGTGCCTACAGGCTGGTGCGTGAAGGCAAGGAGCTGCCTGCCTGGCACCCCTTGCGCAGCGGCACGCCGCAGAGCGTGGTGGATTCCGGTGCCTCGGTGGCGGGGCGCTGCATAGACGAGCGCCATGCAGGCCCGCTGGAACACCATGTGACGGACTGGCCAGGCAAGATGCCTGGGCGGAGGACATGAAAACGGAGCCGCTGACGACCGAAATGGTGCCCGTGCGAGGCGCATTGGTTGCCGTGGCTTTTAAACGTTCAGCGCGGGCGCGGCGTGTTTCATTACGGGTGGACCCTGCACAAGGCGTGGTTATCACGCTGCCTGCGCGGGCCTCCCGCCGAGCAGGGCTGGCGTTGCTGCACGCGCATGAGGACTGGGTGAACGAGCGGCTAGAAGCCCTGCCCCAGGCCCTGGCGCTGAAACCTGGTGCGATTGTGCCGGTGCATGGGCTGCCACACGAGATTGTGCATCTGCCAACCGGGCGTGGCGGCGCATGGGTGGAAGCAGAAAAAATTTTTGTAACCGGCGAAGCGGAATTTCTATCCCGCCGCGTGGCGGACTGCCTGAAGCGCCTGGCCCGCCAGCGCCTGACCGCCATGGCCGCCGCAACCGCCCAGCGTGCGGCGTTGCGGCCCAAGGCAGTGCGCATAAAAGATACGCGGTCTCGCTGGGGCAGCTGCGCACCGGATGGGACGCTGGCTTTCTGCTGGCGGCTGATCTGCGCGCCTGAGTTCGTGCAGGATTATGTGGTGGCGCATGAAGTGGCGCATTTGAAGCATATGAACCACGGCAAACTTTTTTGGCAGCTTACCGATGAGCTGACTCCGCACAGCGCCGCAGCAACCGCATGGCTGGCCAGCCATGGCGCGGGCCTGTTGCGTATTGGCTGAATCATGCCAAGAATATCATCGAGATAGTAGGCCAACATAAGTTGAGAGTCGCACCATGAAAGCTGTTGCCTTTACTCATTCCCGCCCTGTTACCGCAATGGATGCGCTTGAGGATCTTGAACTGCCAATGCCTGTGCCGCGGCATCACGACCTGCTGGTCGAGGTCAAAGCGGTTTCGGTTAATCCGGTGGATACGAAAATCCGCCGGGCATCCGAGCCGCTGGGCGAGCCGCGCGTGCTGGGCTTCGATGCCGCCGGCATTGTGCGGGCGATCGGCCCCGAGGTGCAGAATTTTTCGGTGGGCGATGAGGTGTTTTATGCCGGCGTGCCAGACCGGCCGGGCAGCAATGCCGAGTTCCATCTGGTGGACGACCGGATCGCCGGCCATAAGCCGAAATCATTGAGTTTCGCGGAAGCCGCGGCGCTGCCTCTAACGGCGCTTACAGCCTGGGAGATGCTGTTCGAGCGGTTCCGCATTCCACGTGACCAGCCCCATGGCGGTACACTTCTGATTGTCGGCGGAGCCGGGGGGGTGGGTTCCATGGCCATCCAGCTCGCGGCGCAATTAACCGACATGACCGTGATCGCCACGGCATCCCGCCCGGAGACGGCCGAGTGGTGCCGCGCACTCGGGGCGCATCATGTGGTCAATCATCAGCACGATCTCGGCGCACAAATTTTGCAGGCAGGTCTGACCCCGCCTGACCATATTTTCTGCGTGACGCACGTGAAGCAGCATTTCCACAAGCTGGTGGAATTGCTGGCGCCGGAAGGGGCGATCGGCATTATCGAGTCGAATACCGGGGAGCTGAATGTTTCACCGCTGATTCATAAAAGCGCGACATTATATACCGAATATGTGTTCACCCGCGGGGTTCTGCACACGCAGACCATGGGCGTGCAGCACCGCACGCTGGAGGCAATTGCCCATTTGGTTGATAACGGCACGCTGAAAACCACGATGACGGAGAATCTCGGCCCCATTAACGCGGCCAATCTCATCCGTGCCCATGCGGCATTGGAGGCGGGCGACGCCAGAGGTAAAATCGTGCTGGAAGGGTTCTGAACACCCGGCCCTGGCGGTGGATTTCGCTTAGCCCGGACACGAGCCTTCTTGCTAAAATGCTTGAATTCAGCCACCGCCTCAACGTATTCAGGGGGCGTGTGGCGGGGTTCTGGCCAGAGGTGTTGCGCTGCCGTGGGCGCATCATCGATTTTATCGTTCAAAACTAAAATTAAAATCAACTATACCTGTTTCGCCTCCTGGCCCAGACTGCGCGAGTAAGACGCGAGAGAAACCGAGAATTCATCGGCCGACCCAACGGCCAATATTCGGCTTGGAATTAAATTCAGGAGGTTACTTTGGACGGCACTCAACCAACCGGTAAATGCCCCGTGATGCATGGTGGCAATACGAATACGAAAACAGATTCCGTAACCGGCTGGTGGCCGGGCAGTCTGAACCTGGACATTTTGAGCCAGCACGACACCAAGACCAATCCGCTCGGCAAGGACTTCAACTACCGCGAAGCACTGAAGTCGCTCGATGTTGCGGCGCTGAAGCGTGACCTGCACGCGCTGATGACCGACAGCCAGGAATGGTGGCCTGCCGACTGGGGCCATTATGGCGGGCTGATGATCCGCATGGCATGGCACGCCGCCGGCACTTATCGCATCGCCGACGGGCGGGGCGGCGGCGG
>JAGWZS010000319.1 GCA_018971905.1 Rhodospirillales bacterium
GGCGCTTACGCTGTTTGCCTCGCTCTGGGTTATCTGCCTGGGGCTGCTGCTGGTCTGCCTTGGCGTATTCCCGCAGCAGACTTTGGCCACCGGCTTTGTCGGCATCGCCGCGCGCGGGGCAAAATCCACCGCTGTCGGGCTTTATGTCACGGCCTATTACATCGGCGGCAGCTTTGGCGGCATCATCCCCGCCGCTGCCTGGCACAGCACGGGCTGGCCGGGTTGCGCCGCCATCACCGCTTTGGTGCAGCTGGCCATGCTGGTCTTCGCCTGGAAAAGCTGGCGGGACGCGCCCCTCAGGACCTGAAGTTCACCGCCCGTCCCATCGGCTCACCCGTCACCTGCCCCTCATACATCACCACCTGGCCACGAATAATCGTCGCCACCGGCCAGCCGGTGCAGCCCACGCCGTCAAACGGCGTCCAGCCGCATTGGCTGGCGATCCAGCTGTTTTCAATGGTCCGCCGCGCGCCCAGATCCACCACCGAGAAATCCGCGTCGTTTCCAGCCACGATGCGCCCTTTGCCCACCGCGCCGTAAATCCGCGCCGGGCCTTCGGCCATCAGCTGCGCCAACCTTAACAGGGAAAGCCTTCCCTCATTCACCTGGCTCAGCATCAGCGGCAGCATGGTCTGCACGCCGGTTAGGCCCGCGGCCACGGCGGGCCAGGGCTTTTCCTTGTTCGCGCGCGGATGCGGCGCATGGTCCGAGCCGATATTATCCACCGTGCCATCCGCCACCGCGGCCCAGGCGGCGTCCATATGGCGCGCCTCGCGCAAAGGCGGGTTCATCACCGCGTAGCCGCCCAGCCTTTCATAAACCTCAGGTGCCGCCTGCAACAAATGATTCACCAGCACCTCGCAGCCCACCAAATCCTTATGCTCGCGCAGAAACGCGAATTCCTCGGCGGTGGACACATGCAGAATATGCGCGGGGCGCCCGGTGCGTTCGGCAATGGCGGTAATGCGGCGCGTGCCCTTGAAGGCGCACTCCACATCGCGCCACACGTAATGGTCGCTGTACGGCCCGCCTTTCTCGAACTCGCCCTTGCGTTCCTGCAGGCGTTCCTCATCCTCGGAATGGAAGGAAACGCGCCGGCGGCCGGAGCGCATCAGCCGCTCGATGCTCACATCATCTGCCACCAGCAGGTTCCCGGTGGAAGACCCCGCGAACACCTTCATGGCGCACACGCCCGGCAGGGTTTCCAGGGTTCCGGTCTCGTCCAGATTATCCATGGTGGCACCGGCGAAAATGCCGATATCGCACCAGCTATGGCCGTTGATGTAATCATGCTTGGCCTGGAGGGTCGCCACATCCACACCCGCCGGGCTGGTGTTGGGCATGTCGAAACAGGCAGTCACCCCGCCCAGCACCGCGCCGAGCGAGCCGGAGCGCATATCCTCCACCCCCTCGATACCGCCTTTGCCGCCATCGCGGAAATGCACATGCGGGTCGATCACGCCCGGCAGCACATGCAGCCCCTTGGCGTTGAACCGTTCCACCGCCTGGCCGAGATTGGCCCCTATGGCGGCGATCTTGCCGTTCTTCACGGCGACATCGGCCTCCGCCTCGCCCCAGGGGAGAACCAGCGTGCCGTTTTCAAGGATCAGATCATAGCTCATGGCAAACCCTATAAACCCAAAAG
>JAGWZS010000073.1 GCA_018971905.1 Rhodospirillales bacterium
ACGCTGATTGCCGTCCTCGGCTTCGTGCTATGGGTGATCGCCCCCATCACCCCTTTCTGTGTGGGGCTGGGCGTGCTGGGGCTGGGGCTGATGCTGGATTACCGCAAGCGGGTACAAGCCGGTGACACCTCTCTGGTGCCGACGGTGATCGGGCTGATCGCCTATACGCTGGGGCCGTTGATGCTCACCGCGCCGGTCTCGGTGATTGTGGCGCTGACTGTGCTGATTCTGCTGGCGCTGGGCGAGCAGGTGAGTATCCGCCGCTTCTCAGACGCCTTTCCCACCGAGGAAGGCGTGACGCTGGCGAAATTCCTGGTTCTGGCGGGGCTGGTGTATCCGCTGCTGCCGGCAACGCAGGTGCCTTATCTGCCCGGCATCACCTGGACAAAGATCTGGGTAGCGGTGCTGGTGATCTCCGGTATTTCCTATCTCGGCTATCTGGCACACCGCTATGTTTTCCCGCGGGCGGGCACGCTGCTCACCGGCGTGCTGGGCGGGCTTTATTCCTCCACCGCAGCCACCGTGGTGCTGGCCCGCGCCTGCCAGGCGGAACCAGACAGCGCGGCCCTGGCACCAGCGGCGGTGATTATCGCCACCGGCATGATGTATGCCCGGCTGCTGGTGCTGATTGCCCTGCTGGGACACATGAACACGGCACTGGCACTGGCACTGCCGTTTGGCGGGCTGTTTGTGGCGTGCCTGGCCGTGGGCGGGCTATTGGCCTGGCGCGCGCGGGGCGCGCAGACGCAAAGCCATGCGGCGGTGAGCGCCAACCCGCTGGACCTGCCGGTGGCGTTTCTGTTCGCGGCGTTGTTTGTGTTCTTCGCTGGCGTTACGCAATTCGTGACCACGCGGTTTGGCGCGGCGGGGCTGCATGTGCTGAGCTTCGTGGTCGGGTTTTCGGATATCGACCCGTTCATTCTCTCGTTGCTGGACGGGAAATTCGCTGTGAGCGCCAGCGCGGTGACGGGTGCCGTGCTGATTGCCAGCGCCAGTAATAATATTCTGAAGGCTGCTTATGCGCTGATGTTTGCACGCGACCGGCGAATGCTGCCCGCCGCCATCTGGCTCGGCCTTACGGCGGTGGTTTCGTTTATTATCGCGCTGGGGTGAGTGCGGCTCACCCGCCCACGGTTTTGGCCCGCTGCTCGCCCAGCCCTTCTATACCAAGCCGCAGGCTCTGCCCGGCGCGCAGATAAATCGGCGCCGGCTTTCGGCCCATGCCCACACCCGCGGGAGTGCCGGTGGCGATGATGTCACCCGGATAAAGCGTGATGAACTGCGAGACATAGGCAACCAGCATCCGCACGCCAAAGATCATGTTGGCGGTGGTGCCGTCCTGCATCATCTTGCCGTCAACCTCGCAGAACAGGCGCAGATTTTGCGGGTCCGGCACTTCATCCTTGGTGACGAGCCAGGGGCCAACGGGGCCGAAATGGTCGCAGCCCTTGCCTTTGTCCCATGTGCCGCTGCGCTCGGTCTGGTATTCGCGCTCGCTCACATCGTTCACAATCGTATAGCCAGCCACATAATCCATCGCCGCTGCCTCCGGCACGCGCGATGCCCGGGCGCTGATGACAACACCCAGCTCAACTTCCCAGTCGGTTTTGCGGGCGCCGGGCGGGATGATGATGTCGTCGTGCGGGCCGCAGAAGGCGGACAGGGATTTCAGAAACAGGATCGGCTCCTTGGGGATCTTGCCGCCGGTTTCCGCCGCGTGGTCAGCGTAGTTCAGCCCGACACAGACAAAATTCAGCGGCCGGGGGATAGGCGGGCCGATGCGGTGGCTGGCCTTGAGCAATGGCAGCTTGGCGGGGTCCAGCCTTTGCAGCTGAGCCAGCCACTCTGGCGTCAGCGCATCTCCCCTGACATGCTGCAACGCATCGTCCAGCGTGCGGATGGCACCCGCGACGTCCAGCACGCCCCATTTTTCCTGCCCCTCATCGCCATAGCGCAACAGCTTCATCGCGGCCCCCTGCGTCGGCCGCCTTCGCGCGCAGCACAAAGCTGGGTGGCGAAGATGCGGCGTGTCAAAACCTGAGTTTCATACTACCGATACCGCAACATGTCAGGAGAGGGTCTAACAGCACATGCCCATGTATATTTTACATGCGAAAGACCGCCCCGGTGTTTTGCAGCGCCGGTTGAGTTTTTATGCCGCGCACCGCGCATTTCTGGAGGAGCAGGACGAGGCAGGCCCGGTTCGCGTTATCATGTCTGGCCCGTTACAGACCGATGACGGAGAGACCATGACCGGCTCGCTGCTGCTGCTGGAAGCGCCAGACCGTGCGGCCGTGGACCGCTTCGTGGCCGAAGACCCTTTCACGCGCGAAAAAATCTGGGAAGAGGTCAGTATCTCGCGGTTTCATCGCCGCCCACGGCCGCGCAAAGACACACCAGAACGCTGAGCGGCACCCTTCCAGACTAGCGGCATTAAAAAAGGCCGGTCCTGAAGGACCGGCCTTGAGCACCGCTTTCGATGCCTCGTTTTTTTGCTCCCTAAACTTGGCGACTGGCATTTTTTGCCCCGCTCACCGTTCGGTTCTTTTCAGAACCGCCCAGGCGGCGATTATGGAGGCCGCGTTACAGAGTGTGGCGGAAAAGTGTCAGGCTGACAAGCCTCGACATGATGTTTTTTGCAGTTTTAAGACAGCGCAGCGGAAATTTTCTTCATCTTGCCGCCGTGCCGTCGAGCAGCGCCAGAAGAGACCGCACCGCCTCATGCAGCTCCTGCGCGGCCTGCGTTGCGGGGCCTGCTTCGGTAACCCCCAGCCCGTCGGCAAAAGCATTGGCATAACCAGCACGGTTGGCCAGCGCTACAGGCAGAAGGGTGAGCCGCCGCGCGGTAATTTCCGCTTCCAGCCGCTTGCGCAGGCGGGATGCGGCGGGCGCGCGGTTGAACAATAATGCCGCCGGGCGGCGTTCCTCCGCCGCCAGTTTCAAGGTGCCCTCGGCGGCCCATAAATCCGGCGGGGCGGGGTTAAGCGGCACCAGCACCAGATCCGCGCCGCGAATCGCACGCCGGGCGTCGCTATCGATCACCGGTGGGGTGTCCACCAGTACGTAATCGTGGGAGGCTTTCAGCTTCTCCAGCTCATTGGCCAGGCGCCAGCCCGAAATGGCGAGCACCTCAACCCCCGGTGCGGCCTTGGAGGCCGCAGCGCGCAACCGGCCCCAGGCGGTCAGACTGCCTTGCGGGTCGATATCCAGCAGCGCCACCTTGGCACCCTGCGCCAGCGCCACGCCAAACTGGGCGGCGATCATGGTCTTGCCGGCACCGCCTTTTTGTTGTGCAACCGCTATCACCTTTCCCATATCAGCCGCCCCCGTCTGTGCAGGTGCAGTAAATGGCATATTCCTTTGAACAGCCAGAAAATTTTGCAGGCGCGCTGCTGACCCCGGCGCAGATGGCCAGTGCCGACGCGCTGGCCGGAAATACGGACGCGCTGATGCAGGCCGCCGGACGGGCCGTGGCACGCAGTATCATGCAGCGTTGCGGGAAAGTGCCGGTTCTGGTGCTGGCGGGGCCGGGGAATAATGGCGGCGATGGCAAAGTGGCCGCACGCTATCTGGCGCAGGAGGGTTGGCCGGCGCGGGTGCGGGATTTTCGCGAAGCCACGCCGGAGGAAGTAGAGCGGGCGGGGCTGGTGGTCGATGCGGTTTTCGGGGCCGGGTTGTCGCGGGAGTTGGATGCGCGGACCATCGCGCTTTTGCGGGTGGCCAGGCGGATCGTGGCGGTGGATGTTCCCTCCGGGCTGGATGGCGGCACCGGGCAAATACGCGGCTTCGCTCCCCAGGCGGAATTCACCGTCACCTTCGTGCGCAAGAAGCCGGGGCATCTGCTGTTCCCCGGCCGGGCTTTGTGCGGGGAGGTGTTGCTGCGCGACATCGGGATGGCGGATGCGATCATCGGGCAAGTGAGACCAGACACCTGGGAAAACGGCCCGGCCTTGTTCCGCCTGCCGCAACGCAGCGCCATGGGACATAAATATAGCAACGGAGACGTGACCATCCTTTCCGGCACGCTGCCGGGGGCCGCGCGCCTGGCGGCCATGGCGGCGCGGCGCGCGGGGGCGGGCATGGTGAGCATTGCGGCGGAAGATGCCGCACCACTGCCGGAGGCCGGGATTATGCTGCGGCGCGAGCCCCTGGATGAGCTGCTGGTGGACACCCGCCGCAAGACCTGGGTGGTGGGGCCAGGGCTAGGCGTGGAAGCCGCGGGGCGGAAACTGGCGCGGCTGCTGGCCGGCGGCGGGCTTGCGATTGTGGCCGATGCCGATGCGCTGACCGCCTGCGCCGGGGTGCCCGAAAAGCTGCGCGGGGTTTCCGTGATTACCCCGCATGAAGGGGAATTCACCCGGCTGTTCGGCCCCCTTGGCCAGGACAAGCTGGCGGCCGCGCGCCGCGCTGCCGCTCTTACCGGTGCAGTGGTGGTGCTGAAGGGGCCAGACAGCGTGATTGCAGCACCAGACGGGGTGGCGGCCATAAACACCAATGCGCCCGCCTGGCTGGCCACGGGTGGCACGGGGGATGTGCTGGCAGGGCTGATCGCAGCACTGCTGGCCCGTGGCATGGCGCCCTTTGCCGCCGCCTGCGCCGGGGTGTGGCTGCATGGCAAGGCGGCCAGCCAGGCCGGGCCAGGAATGCTGGCAGAGGATCTGCCGCCATTGCTGGGGCGGCTGGCGCAGGGGTGACGCCATGATCTCGCCAAAAATGAGAAAAGATTTATCACAATTTCAGGCGCGCATGGCCTGAAAAGGTCATGTTTATTTACCATTATTGTTGCATTCACAGGAGAACGCGACAATGCGCCTTACCAGAACACTTCTTTCCGGCGTCGCCGCAATGGCCCTTCTGGCGGGGCCCGCTTTGGCCCAGCCGGCGCCGGGCCAATACCAGCACAACGATACCCACGGCCAGATGAGCCCGGGCGGACAGGAGCACGGCCCGCAACAGTACCAGCAGGACCATGGCCCGCAGCAGTACCAGCAGGACCATGGCCCGCAGCAGTACCAGCAGGACCATGGCCCGCAGCAGTACCATGATAGCCAGCGCGGCCCGATGGGCCCTAGCAATATGGACCACCAGGACAATCATGGCGGCGATGCCGTCTGGGGCCATGACAACCATCGCTGGTCACGCGGCGAGCAGTACGATGGCCAGCGTTATGTTGTTCATCACGACGACTGGGACCGCTACCATTTGCACGCGCCACCGCCCGGCTATGAGTGGGTCCGATCCGGCGACCAGTTTGTTATGATCGCCATTGCCAGCGGCATTATCGCCAGCATTATCACCGGGTCCGTTTACGGCAATTAAACCAGGCCCGCACCGAACCCCGCCCAGTTGGGCGGGGAACGCGTTTTACCGAAACAGGAAACGCATTATGATGCCCGCATGAACGAGATGCGGCCGCAGGGGCAAAGCACGGGCACATTGGAAACGCTGGCCGCCATTGAGCGCAAGCTGCTGTGGCTCTCGGCCTGGATCATCCATAACGCCAACAACATCCGCCCCAACCCGACGGCCGAGAAAATCGGCGGACACCAGGCCTCCTGCGCCTCTGTCACCTCCATCATGACAGCGCTTTATTTCGACGCGCTGCGCCCGCAGGACCGGGTAGCGGTGAAACCCCATGCCTCGCCGGTGCTGCACGCGGTGAATTATCTGCTGGGGCGGCAAAGCCGCGAAAAGCTGGAGAACTTCCGGGGACTAGGCGGAGCGCAGGCTTATCCCTCCCGCGCGATGGACGGGGCGGAGATCGATTTCTCCACCGGCTCAGTTGGGCTGGGAGTGGCGATCACCAGCTTCTCGGCGTTGATCCAGGACTATGTGCAGACGCATGAGATGGTGCCCGCCGGGACAAAACGGGCGCGCAACGTGGCGGTGGCCGGTGATGCCGAGCTGGATGAGGGCAATATCTACGAAGCCCTGCTGGAAGGCTGGAAGCATGATGTGCGGGACGTGTGGTGGGTGGTGGATTGCAACCGCCAAAGCCTGGACTCAGTGATGCCAGACCGGCAGTTCGGCCGGTTTGATGGCATGTTCCGGGATATGGGCTGGCGGGTGCAGACGCTGCGCTACGGCAGGCGATTGCAGGAAGCGTTCACCCGGCCCGGCGGCTCTTCCCTGCGCGGCTGGCTGGATGACTGCCCGAACTCGGTTTATTCCGCCCTTACCTTCCAGGGCGGCCCAGCCTGGCGTGAGGCGCTGCTGCGCGACATGAGCAAAAGCCGCGGAGTGCGCGCGATCATCGACCCGTTGAGCGATGCCGAGCTGGCGGCGCTGATGACCAATCTGGCGGGGCATGATCTCGGCGTGCTGACCGGGGCCTTCGCGCAGGCGGCAGCCACCGACCAGCCGACACTGTTCCTGGCCCACACCATCAAGGGCAACGGGTTACCCTTGGCCGGGCATAAGGACAACCACGCCGGGATGATGACACCCGAGCAGATGGATGAATTCCGCGTGGCGATGAAGATTCGCCCCGGCCATGAATGGGATCCGCTGGAGGGATTGGAGGATTCTGCGGCGGCGGCGCGGCGGCTGGAAAGCGCGCCTTATGCCCAGCCGCTTGCCCCCGCCGGGCGGCGGCTGCAAGCGCCCATGGTGGAAGTGCCAGCCACCCTGCCCGGCCCGCGCACCGCCGGGCGGCGGATGAGCACACAAGGCGGATTTGGTGAAATCCTCTCCGAGATCGGCCGCGCCCAGGGCGACAGCAAAGCGCTCTCCCAGGCGATTGTGACCGCGAGCCCGGATGTGGCGACCTCCACCAACCTCACCTCCTGGATTAACCGGCGCGGCATGTTCGCGCGCCAGGCGCAGGCGGATGTGTTCCGCAAGAACAATGTCGCCTCGATGGTAAGGAAGGACATGCACCCCGGCGGGCAGCATATCGAGCTTGGCATTGCCGAGCAGAGCCTGTTTTCGCTGCTGGGCGCAGCGGGGTTGGCGCATGAGCTGTACGGCGCGCGGCTGCTGCCGGTGGGCACGGTGTATGACCCGTTCGTGAACCGCGGCCATGACGCGCTTTATTACGCCTGTTACCAAGATGCCCGGTTTCTGCTGGTCTCGACACCTTCCGGCATCACACTGGCGGCGGAAGGCGGGCAGCACCAATCGGCCAACACCCCGCTGCTGGGAATCGTGCAGGGCGGACTTGCGACATTCGAGCCCGCTTATTGCGACGAGCTGCGCATTTTGATGCGCCATGCGTTTGAATATATGCAGCAGCCGGAAGGCTCGGCCGTATGGCTGCGGCTTTCCAACCTGGCGCTAATACAACCCGCGCGAACGCTGGATGAAGCGCAGGTGATTGCCGGGGCACACTGGATTGTGCCGCCCGAACCCGGCGCTGAACTCGCCATTGCCTACCAGGGGGCGATGGCGGCGGAAGCGGAAAAAGCCTTCAAGATTGTGCGCGAGGAGGTGCCCGGCGCCGGACTTCTGGCCATAACTAGCCCTAACCGGCTTTATGGCGCGTGGCGCGCGGCGCAGCGCCAGCGGCGCGAAGGGGAGAAGGCCAGCGCGCATATCGAGGAGATTTTGGCGCCACTGGCGCCGGGTGCGGCACTGGTGACGGTGCTGGATGGGCATCCCGCCGCGCATTCCTGGCTGGGGGCCGTGCGCGGGCAGCGGGTGATGGCGCTGGGGCCAGGGCATTTCGGCCAGTCAGGCACGGTGGCGGAGCTCTACCGGGAATACGAGATGGATTGCGACGCGATACTGGATGCCTGCGCGGAGGCGCTAACCCTCCATGCCACGCCCGCTTTTGGCCAGCAGGCGCAGAGCGCTGGCCCCCGCCCCCAGGAGCGCGGCGAATGACGCGAAGGCCAGGCAGGTTCTGGTGGGTGCGGGATGGGCGAGGCTCAGCGTGATGGCCACCAGCATACCGCCGATGGTCTGGCCGAGCAGGCGCGCAACAGAGATCATGCCGCTGGCGCCCGCCAGGCGCGCTTGCGGCGCGTTCATCAGCATGGCCTTGTTGTTGGGCGGCTGTGTTAGGGAAAATCCGGCCCCGGCCACGGCTATGCGCCAGGCGATGGCAATATCCGACGGTGCTGCCGGCAGGAGACGCAGCAACAGAAACCCCAGGCTGAGGATGACCATGCCAAGGGTCGAAAGAAACGCCGCCGGGTAGCGGTCCGCCAGCCGCCCGACCAATGGTGCTGTGAGCACAATGGTTAAGGGCCAGGCGGTGATAACGATGCCGGTTTCCACCGGGCCGCGATGCAGAACATCCGTCAAGTTGAACGGCATCGAGATGATGAAGAAATTGGACGCGAGAAAAGACAGGAACCCGGTGGCGAACGCCGCCGCGAAACCGCCGCGCGCCAGCAGATCCACCGGCAGCAGCGGGTGCGTGCGGGAGAGTTGCAGCCGGACCAGCAAGACCATGGACACAATGCC
>JAGWZS010000074.1 GCA_018971905.1 Rhodospirillales bacterium
TCCAGCATCCAGTCGCGGGTGAAGCGGCCGGTCTGAATATCTTCCAGCACCTTCTTCATCTCGGCCTTGGTCTCCGGCGTGATGATGCGCGGGCCGGTGACATACTCGCCATATTCGGCGGTGTTGGAGATGGAGTAGTTCATGTTGGCGATGCCGCCCTCATAAATCAGGTCGACGATCAGCTTCACCTCGTGCAGGCACTCGAAATACGCCATCTCAGGCGCATAGCCGCCTTCCACCAGCGTCTCGAAGCCAGCCTTGATCAGCTCGACCAGGCCGCCGCACAGCACCGCCTGCTCGCCGAACAGGTCGGTCTCGCATTCTTCCTTGAAGGTGGTCTCGATGATGCCGGCCTTGCCGCCGCCATTGGCCGAGGCATAGGACAGCGCGATCTCAAACGCATTGCCGGTGGCGTTCTGCGCCACGGCCACCAGGGTCGGCACGCCGCCACCCTTCAGATACTCACCGCGCACCGTGTGGCCAGGGCCCTTGGGGGCAACCATGAACACATCGATATCCTTGCGCGGCTCGATCA
Organism: Rhodospirillales bacterium; assembly: GCA_018971905.1. Classification (GTDB taxonomy): domain Bacteria; phylum Pseudomonadota; class Alphaproteobacteria; order Acetobacterales; family Acetobacteraceae; genus Acidocella. The sequence goes on from JAGWZS010000074.1 coordinate 536, forward strand.
GATTGAAATGCACGTTCAGGCCATGGGCGAAGGCCAGGGCGGCACCCTCGCGCATATTCGCGGCGAGGTCTTTGTAATACAAATCGGCCTGGCCCTCATCGGGGGTCAGCACCATCACCACATCGGCCCATTTGGCGGCCTCGGCGGGGGTCATCACCTTCAGGCCGGCACCTTCGGCCTTGGCGGCGGCGGCGGAGCCCGGGCGCAGACCCACGGCCAGCTCCTTCACACCGGAATCCTTCAGGTTCAGCGCATGGGCGTGGCCCTGGCTGCCATAACCGATAATGGCGACCTTCTTGCTCTTGATGAGGTTAACGTCGGCATCCCGGTCGTAATAAACGCGCATTTCTGTGGCCCCTGATTGGTCTCTGACAAATAGCTGGCGGCTCCCCTACTGCGTTTTGCCGCCGCTGTCACCCGCCCGGCGGCTGGATTCTGACATGCCAGCCTCCAGCTTCGCGCAATGTTATTGCCTAAAACCGGCCACGCCACGTAATTTTTAAATCCGAAATCCCGTTCTGGCCAGCTTCCTCGCCAAAGCTCCGCCCTGTATGAAAACCGGGCAGGAGGCATAGTGGAACCTACAACCATACAAGACGGCTTCACCCTGAAATACCGGACCGGCTTCGCCGCCGCCATGCTGGCCAGCGGGCTGCTCATGGCGCTCGGGGGCGTTTTTATCGTGGTCGGCAGCATTGTCATGTTCCGTCCCGCGGCCATCTTCGTGGGTATTTTTCTGGCTCTGGGCGGAATCAGGTTGCTGCGCCGCTATGCCGGGGCATTTCTGCGCCGCAACACCGCGTTCGAGGTGACGACAGCCGGAATCAGCTTTATTGGCGCGCAAGGCTACCACATTGGCTGGACCGACGTCCTGGGGCTGCATGTCTGTCAGCGCCGGGGCAGGGCATCGGCGATCTATATTTATCTCTCAAACAGTCCGGCCAGCCGGCTTTTCGTGGGCGAGACCGACCCCCGCGCCGCCCTGTTCAGTCCTCACCGCGCGGAATCTCCCAATCAACTGCATCTCCGGCTTTCACAATTCACCCTGTCCGGCGGTGGCGACATGGAAGCCGCCTTTCGCGCCTTGGCTCCGCGCAATGGTGCCTTTCCGCCCGGCGCCAAAATCCTGGACGGGCATTTTTCTTCCACCAACTGGATGGCGTTAGGCATTGCGCTGCCCCTGATGTTCGTCCCGGTCACCTTCGGCATTCTGTATGGAATCGTGCCAGACCGCACGGTGTTTCTGGTCTGCGCCGCCATGCTCGCCCCCACGCTCCTCGCCTGGGGCACAGGGCGGCTGCTCAGGCTTTCTCCCAACTGGGCCACCCCCCGGCTCATCGCCTCGCAGGGCATTCTCTACGTGCCCCAGGCCGCTTTAGGCGCGGTGAAACTCTCCGAAATCATGAACGCCCGCCGCAAATTCGGCCTGCTGATGCTGTATTTTTCCACCCCGCAAGATCAGGTACAAAATTACCAGTTCAATCCCCTGGGGCTGTTCGCCCAGGTCCGGCTGACCACGCGGGGCAATGCCCGCGCGGCCTTCGCTTCCTATTTCAAGCCGCTGCATCTATGGGAAACCGGAAACATGCCGGATTTCAAAAAATTCCGCGCGGATGAAAAACAACGCCGCCGGAACCTGAAACTGCGCGCCCGCCGCCAATAGGCGAGCCGGGCCCCGGAGCTACCCGCTGTTGCGCAGCGCCGAGGCAATGCCGTTGATGGAAATATGCACGCCGCGGCGGATCCGCTCGGAGGCTTCGCCCTCCTCGCTCTGCTCGCGGTAGCGGCGCAGCATCTCCACCTGCACGTGGTTCAGCGGGTCCAGATACGGAAACCGGTTGATCACCGCCCGGCGCAGTACCGGGTTATGGTCCAGCAGCGCCTTCTGGCCGGTGATCGCCAGCAGAAACCGTGTTGTGCGTTCATATTCCGCCAGAATGCGCGGAAAAATGCGCGCGCGCAGGCCCTCATCCTGCACCAGGGCGGCATAGCGTGCCGCAATGCCCATATCGGCCTTGGCCAGCACCATATCCATGTTGGAAAGCAGCGTGGAAAACACTGGCCAGTTCTGCACCATGCCCTGTAGCGTCGCCATGCCCGCGGCCTCGCCGTGCGCCGCCAGAAACTGCTCCACCGCCGTGCCAAACCCATACCAGCCCGGCAGCATGATGCGGCATTGCGCCCAGGAGAACACCCAGGGAATCGCCCGCAAATCCTCAATGGAACGGCTCTTGCTGCGGCTGGCCGGGCGGCTGCCCAGGTTCAGCGCCGCAATTTCGGAAATCACCGTCGATTGCCAGAAATAATCCTCGAACCCTTCTGTTTCATACACAAGGTTGCGGTAGGCGGCGAAGGCATTGCCGGAAAGCTCGGCCAGCGCCTGCATGAATGCCGCATCCGGCGGCGGTGGCGCGGCGGGCTCGGCGCTCGCCACCAAGGTCGCCGCCAGAATCACCTCCAGGTTTCGCCGTCCCACCTCGGCATTGCCGTATTTGGCAGCGATCACCTCGCCCTGCTCGGTCAGGCGGATCTGCCCCTGCACCGCACCGGGCGGTTGCGCCAGAATCGCCTGGTAGGATGGTCCGCCGCCCCGCCCCACGGAGCCGCCCCGGCCATGAAACAGCCGTATGCGCACATCATGCCGGGCAAACACCTCCACCAGCCCCAGCTCGGCGCGGTACAGCTCCCAGCCGGAGGTAATAAACCCGCCATCCTTGTTGCTGTCCGAATAGCCGAGCATCACCTCCTGCACATCGCCCCGCCTGGCCAGCAGGCGGCGGTAAACAGGTGCGCGGAACAGCGCCTCCATGATGCCCGAAGCTGCGCGCAGATCCTCGATGGTCTCAAACAGCGGCACGATGTTCACATCCAGCGCCGCCTCGGCTGGGCGCAGCAGCCCTGCCTCCTTCAGCAGAACCGCCAGCTCCAGCATGTCTGAAAGCCCGTCGGTCTTGGAGATGATCATGGTGCGGATGCAGCGCTTGCCATAGCGCAGATGCGCCGCCCGCGCTTCCTCGAAAATCGCCAGTTCCTTGGCGGTCTCGGCGCTGTAGCGCACATGGCGGGAAACCAGCGGCCGCGCCGTTTCCAGCTCCTTCAGCAGCAGGGCGGTGCGCGCTTGCTCATCCAGCGCCAGATACTCTGTGCCTGGCTGTGCCACCGCAAACAATTCCGCCACCACGCGCTCATGCACGGCGGAATTCTGCCGCAAATCCAGCGGCGCCAGCGTCCAGCCGAACGTCTTGGCGGCGCGCAGCAAGGCCCCCAGCCGCCCTTGCGCCAGTGCTCCGGCGCCATGCGTCTCCAGCGAGCGCGCCACCACCAGCAAATCGGCGGCGAAATCCTCTACCTGCCCATAGGGCGCGGCTTCCGCGCCGCGCACGGCGGAGGACATCGTGTCTGTGTGCGGAAAGCGCCCCAGCAGCGTCTCATAGGTTGCCGCCAGCCGCGCCTGCACCGTGGCCAGCGCCAGCCGGTAGGGCTCGCCCGCCCGGTGCTCTGATTTATCCGGCGAGGCGGCCGCCAGCATCTCTAATTCCGGCGTCACCTTCACCAGCAGCGAGGCGAAGGGCAGCTCCTTACGCAGCGCCCGCGCCTCGGCGATGTAATGGCTCAGCGCCTTCTCCGCCTGGGTGGTCAAGGTTTCGCGCAGCACCTGCGCATCCACAAAGGGGTTGCCATCCCGGTCCCCGCCAATCCAGGTGCCAATTTCCAGAAACGCTGGCAGCTCTCCCAGCCCCACGCCCGCCGCCTGCTCCAATGCGGCGTAAAGCTTGGGCACTTCCCCAAAGAAGGTCGCGTCGAAAAAGGTCAGCGCGTTGCCTACCTCGTCCAGTACCGAGAGCTTGTTTTTGCGCAGCACGCGCGTCTGCCAGAGTGTCAGCACTTTGGCGCGCAGTTCGGCGTCTATCTCGTCGCGCTCTTCCTGGGTGTCGGCCAGCCGGTCCCGGCGGGTCAGCAGGGCGGCAATGGCGTCCAGGCAGTCCAGGATAGAGCGGCGCTGCACCTCTGTGGGGTGGGCGGTGAGCACCGGGGCAATGTAGGCGCCGCCGAAAAACGCCTTCAACCGGGCTTCGTCAAACCCCTCGGCGCGCGCGCGCATCAGCCCGCCGGCCAGGGAATCCTCCCGCGGGGCGGAGCCACCCACAACATGCGCGCGCCAGCGGCGGGTGTGGTGATGGTCCTCGGCAATGTTGGCCAGCGCCGAGAAATAGCCGAAGGCGCGGGTGATGCTGTTCACTTCATTGTCGGAAAGCCCGGCCAGAATTGTCTCCAGCTCTTCCTGGGCGGCCTTGTCCTGCTCGCGGTGGTAGCGCACCGCAAGCTGGCGGATGCTCTCGATCAGCCCGAAAGTCGCCGGGCCATCCAGGGCACGGATCGTGTCTCCCAGAATCCGCCCCAACAGGCGGATATCCTCACGTAAGGCGTCATCAAGCGATTCAGGGCGGCGTGCGTGCACTTCAGACGTATCCATGCCCGTATCAAACGCCCTTCGCGTCCGCGCGCAAGTCTTTTTGCAACGCAGCAAGCGCCGCCGCGGCCGAGGCCGCGCTCAGGCCGCGCGGTTCTGCACCAGTTCCGTCACCACGCCGGGGTCCGCCAGGGTCGAGGTATCACCCAAACTGTCGGTCTCATTGGCGGCAATCTTGCGCAAAATGCGGCGCATGATCTTGCCCGAGCGCGTCTTCGGCAGGCCCGGCGCCCACTGGATCACATCCGGCGCCGCGATTGGGCCGATCTCCTTGCGCACCCAGGCGATGAGTTCCTTGCGCAGCGCCTCGCTGGGCTCCGCATCGGCCACCAGCGTCACATAGGCGTAAATGCCCTGGCCTTTGATATCGTGCGGGAAGCCGACCACGGCGGCCTCCGCCACCGCCGCATGCGCCACCAGGGCTGATTCCACTTCGGCCGTGCCCATGCGATGGCCGGACACATTGATCACATCATCCACCCGGCCGGTGATCCAGTAATAGCCGTCATTGTCCCGCCGGGCGCCGTCCCCGGTGAAATACAGCCCCTTGAAGGTGGAAAAATACGTCTGCACAAAGCGGTCATGGTCGCCATACACGCTGCGCATCTGCCCCGGCCAGCTATCGGCAATGCAGAGATTGCCTTCCGTGGCGCCGGAAAGCTCGTGGCCCTCGCCATCCACCAGCATTGGCTTCACGCCCGGCAGCGGCAAGGTGGCCGAACCGGGCTTCAAATCCGTCGCTCCTGGCAGTGGCGAGATCATCAAACCCCCGGTCTCCGTCTGCCACCACGTATCCATAATCGGGCAGCGGTGCTCGCCCACCACCCGGTCATACCAATGCCAGGCTTCCGGGTTGATCGGCTCGCCCACGGAACCGAGAATCCTTAGGGATTTGCGGGAGGTTTTCTTCACCGGCGCCTCGCCGTCGCGCATCAAAGCGCGGATGGCGGTGGGTGCGGTGTAGAAAATATTCACCTGGTGCTTGTCCACCACCTCCCAGAAGCGCGAGGTGCTGGGGTAGTTCGGCACGCCCTCAAACATCAGCGTTGTCGCGCCGTTGGCCAGCGGGCCGTAGATGATATAGCTGTGCCCGGTCACCCAGCCCACATCCGCCGTGCACCAGTAAATCTCGCCGGGGTGGTAGTCGAACACATATTGGTGGGTGAAGCTCGCCCACACCATGTAGCCGCCGGTGGTGTGCAGCACGCCCTTCGGCTTGCCGGTGGAACCTGAGGTATAAAGAATGAACAGCGGGTCCTCCGCGTTCATCTCCACCGCCTCATGCGTGGCGGGCACTTTCGTGGCTTCCTCATGCAGCCACACATCGCGGCCATCTTGCATGGCCACGTCGCCGCCGGTGACTTTCACCACCACCACATTCTTTACGCCCGGGCAGGTTTTCAGCGCCTCGTCAGCATTCGCCTTCAGCGCCACGCGTCGCCCGCCGCGCCGCCCCTCATCGGCGGTGATCAGCGCCACCGACCCGCAATCCTGAATCCGGCTGGCGAGTGAATCCGGTGAAAATCCGCCAAACACCACGGAATGAATGGCGCCGATGCGCGCGCAAGCCAGCAACGCCACCGCCGCTTCCACCACCATCGGCAGATACACCGTCACCACATCGCCTTTTTTAATGCCTCGTGCGGTGAGCACATTGGCCAGGCGGCACACCTGCGCGTGCAGCTCCCGGTAGGTCACTTTTTTGGATTCGCCCGGGTCGTCGCCCTCCCAGATAATCGCCACCTGGTCGCCGCGCTCGGCCAGATGCCGGTCCAGGCAATTGGCGGCGGCGTTCAGCGTGCCATCCTCGAACCATTTGATCGAAACATCACCAAAGAAACTTGTGTTCTTGATCTTCGTCGGCTGCTTCATCCAGGTGATGCGTTTGCATTCCTCGCCCCAAAATCTCTCCGGTTCGGCGTCGGCACGCCGGCACATCTCCTCATACCGGGCGCGGCTCACCAAAGCCTTGGCGGCGATTTCCGGCTTCACCCGAATGATCTCGGCGTCCGACATTAGCGGGGTCCTCCTGGTTGGTTTTTTTCGTAAATGCAGTATCGCAAAATTTCGCCAGCCCCGCCAACCGCCGCCCGGCCCTTACGGATCGTTGACAAAACTTTATCTTTCTGTGCCTGCTGGCAACCGCAATCGACTTTGGACTTGACTTGAGTTCGCGCGCTCCCAGCGGCTGGACGTTAGACAAGGCGACCAGACACCGGTTGTCCCGGCATAAACCGGGGTAATGACACGTTTTGAGGAGCGACGAAGACAATGCCGATCGGTACCGTGAAGTGGTTCAATACAACAAAAGGGTTCGGGTTCATCGTGCCGCAGGATGGCGGTAAGGATGTGTTCGTGCACATTACCGCGGTGCAGTCCGCTGGTTTGCGCGGCCTGAATGAAGGCCAGAAGGTGAGCTTCGACATCACCAAGGAACGCGGCAAGGACGCCGCCGTCAACCTGAAGGCAGTCTGATCAGCCTCCCGTGTTGGGCTGATAGGCGATGGCGAACTGGTTAGCTGCTTCCCTGATCTCCTGATCGGAAAGCAGCACCGGCCCGCCCGCCTGCAGGCTGAGCAGATATTGCTGCGCCAGCACCTCCAGCTCCGTCGCGGCCCCCAGCGCCGCGAACACATCCCGCCCCAGCGCCAGCGCGCCATGGTTGGCCATCAGGCACGCCGTGCGCCCTTGCAGCGCCTTCAGCACCGCGTGTGAAAGTTCCGCCGTGCCGAACAGCGCGTAATCAGCGCAGCGCACAGTACCGCCGCCAAACCGCGTGACCATGTAATGGCATGGGGGTATCTCCCGCCTAGCCATGGAAAGTGCCGTGCAATGCGGCGCATGGTGATGCACCACCCCGCCCACTTCCGGCCGGGAGAGATACACATCCAGATGAAACCGCCATTCGGATGATGGCCTGAACCGCCCCTCAAAACTGCCATCCGGGCGCAGCAGCGGGATCATCTCCGGCGTCAGCGCCTCATACGGCACGGCCGAGGGCGTGATCAGTATCCCCTCCGCCCCGCGCAGCGACACATTGCCGGACGTGCCAGCGGAAAGACCGCGTGACGCCATGGCGCGCGCGGCGCTTATCAAATCCCGCCGTGCCTGCATCTCCTGGCTCATGGTGCTGGCGCGAAATTGAGGTCTGGCGAAAGCGTCACATCGCGGCCATTCCAGCGCAGCGCCAGCATGGCCTGTTTCACCGGCGCCGTGGCAAAGCTCTGCGCCAGGCACGCGGCCTGTGCATCCTTGCCGCTCACATAAGCCATCTCGGCTTGCGCCCCACCCGGCGCCGGGCGCAGCCCGCTGATGGCAAGCAGTACCGCCTCATCGCCGCTGCGGTTCTGGCAATTGCCGTTCGGGTTCATGGTGCCGCGTAAATC
>JAGWZS010000320.1 GCA_018971905.1 Rhodospirillales bacterium
AGATCGGCGGTGAAGGTCACCACCTCGCAGTGGTAGGTGTTTTGCAGCCAGCGGAGAATGACCGAAGTGTCCAGCCCGCCGGAATAAGCCAGGACGACCTTTTTGACTTTCTGTTCCATGCTGGCTGCTTATGACGCTGCGCGGCCGATGCCAAGGCTGGCCCAGCTTTTTCCCAAGGCCTGCCAGAATAATTTTAGGCCCGTGGCCTGTTGGGCGATGTAGGAGCCGGTGGCCAGCGCCTCGGGCGCCCTGGCATCGCCGGTGGGGAAATATTGGTTGGAGAAATCCGCGGTGCGGAAAATAATGTCCCAGACCGGGAATACCGAGGCGTAATTGCAGCTGTTCCGCCCGGCGGCGCGCAGGCCGTGATGGAAACGGTGGAAGCGGGGCGAGACGATAAGCCATTCCAGCGGCCCAAAAGAGAGGCGGATATTGGCATGGCTCAGGCTCTCGATGAATTTAAGCCCCAGCACCAGAAGTGGGAATTGCAACGGTGGAATGCCGATGATGAGGCCGATGGCGAAGAACCAGAGGAAGCTGATGGTGTCGTCCAGCAAATGGTTGCGGTCGTCGGACCAGAAGCTCATCTGCCGCTGGGCGTGGTGCAGGGCGTGCAGCGCGTACCACCAGCGGAATGTGTGGGAGAGCCGGTGGCGCCAGTAATCCGCGAAATCAAGAATCAGCGCGTAGATAAAAAAGGTGAGCAGCGGTCGGCCGAGCAGGAAGGGCACCAGGCTTTCCAGCGTCGGCGGAATGAAGCCGTGTTCCACCAGGAAGCCGGTGGTCCAGGCTTGCACCTGGTAGAACAGCACAAAGGTGACGATGGGCACCACGCCAACGCGGTTGAGCAGCGTGTAGAGCACATCCACCGCCACCGCCTTCTTGTCCGGCCAGTGCTCAACCGGGCGCCAAAGCTCCAGCGGCAGGCAGACCGCATAGGTGAGCAGTACAGCGAACAGGCCGTAGACGCAGATCAGGCACCAGTCGAAGGCCAGATCGTCCCATGCCATCCAGTGAAAATAGTACAGCACCGGCAGCACCGCCCATTGGTCCATATAGCCGGCGATGATGGAGAAGAGACGGTCGAGACTCTGCATGGTGCGGCCTGTGTCGGTGGCGGTCAGCGCCGTGGCGCGTTGCGAATATAAGCGCGCCCTGAAGGTGTTGCGAGCATTATTGCAGCCGTTCTGCCGTAACCCGGCCTTTCTGCCGCAGCATGGTGCTGAGAAAGATGCCGTGTGGCGAGCGGCCAACCGGGATGGTGGTATAGTCGCCTGTCTCTGGGTCCAGCACCGCCACGGCTTCGGCGAAGCGCAGCGCGATCCAGATTTTTCCATCCGGGGCGATGGCGATGTCATCCGGCCCGCCGGGGATGGGATAGACGCAAATCGGCTCTAGCGTAACCGGGTTAAGCGCGGTGAGCGAGGTTTGGCCCGGCCCGCGGTTGGAGACGTAGAGGATGTGCCGCTGCTCATCCAGGAAGATATTATGCGCGCCGTCGCCGGTTTTTTGCCAGCGGGTGATGGCGCCGCTGATCGGGTCCACCTCCACTATGCCGCCTTCACCCATGATGCAGACGATCACCCGCCCATTGAGCCACAGTACCCCCGCCGGGGTGGTGCCCACATTCACG
>JAGWZS010000321.1 GCA_018971905.1 Rhodospirillales bacterium
GTTTGGCGAAGGCAACGGCTTCTTCCGCCGTTTCTACCGGGTCATCGCTGCCTGCCACCAAGGGCGCGCCAACAGATTGCGCGATGCGGCGGGCGGAAATTTTGTCTCCCAATGCCGCGATCACGTCCGCATCCGGGCCGATCCAGATCAGCCCGGCTGCCACCACGGCACGGGCGAAGTCGGCACGCTCGGAGAGAAACCCATAGCCGGGATGCACCGCATCCGCCCCGGCGCGCCGGGCGATCTCCAGCAGTTTTTTGATGTTGAGATAGGTTTCGGCCGGTTTGACGCCGGGCAGGGCATAGGCTTCATCCGCCAGGCGCACAAACTGCGCCTCCGCATCCGGGTTGGCATACACCGCCACGGACCGCACCCCGTAATCCTTACAGGCGCGGATGATCCGCACAGCAATCTCGCCACGGTTTGCAATGAGGATTTTCTTCATGGCAAGATTTCCTGAAATGGTGCAATGAGCCGGAAACGGATTTTGGCGCCGATGGGAATTTGCCCCGCGAGATCGAGATGATGCCCCACCACCGCACCGATAACGGGGTAGCCGCCGGTAAGCGGATGGTCCGCCAGAAACAGCACAGGCTTGCCATCAGGCGGCACCTGCACCGCGCCGTTCACGCAGCCCTCGCTGGGCAATTCGGCGTGGCCCGCGCGCTCCAGCCTCGCCTCGGCGTTCAGGCGCAGGCCAATGCGGTTGGATTGGGCGGTGACCGCCCATTCCGTTTCGCGGAGCGTGGCGAGAGACTCTGGTGTAAACCAGTCCGTTCTGGGACCAAGAATCAGGTCCAGTGTCACAGTCTCGCCGGGTTTTGGGAACGCGAAGGCCGGTGGCTCAAAAAGCGCGACAGGCGGCAGCGTCGCGGCGGGGTTTACAAGGAGGCTTTGCCCCGTGCCCACCGGGTCCGGCCCGATATTTGAAAGTGTATCTCTGGCGGCGCTGCCAAGGGTTTTTGCAACCTTAAAGCCGCCGCGCACGGCAAGGTAGCTGCGCGCGCCAGAGCTGGGGGCAGCGAGTGTCAGCGCGTCTCCGGCGTCCAGCGCGATAGGCGTATAGAAGGCAGGAGCGAGTGTTTTGCCGTTTGCGGTGCGGATGCAAATGGCGCAGGGCGCGCCGGTAAAGGCAATCACCGCACTGCCCGTGCTGCGAAAGCCAAAGCCACCGCCCGTGAGTTCCAGGCAGGGTTCGTTCTGCGCATTGCCAGCAAGGCGGTTGGCGGCTTTCAACGCGCCGCGGTCCAGCGCGCCGGAGGCGGTAACACCTTGGCTCGCCTGACCAAAACGCCCAAGGTCTTGAAACAAAGCGGGCAGCGGCGCAGCAAGGATGCAGAATTGCACGGCACTCACCGCCGCGCGCGGCGGTTCCACCACAGGCGCGGCGGGAACGGAAAACTCCCGCCTCGTGGCTGCAAGATCAACAAACCGCACGCGGCATCCGGGTTGCAGCAATGCGGGCTGTGCGCGGGTAATGTCCCACATTTTCATCGGCGTGGTGCCGATAATCTGCCAGCCGCCGGGGCTGGCTTGCGGATAGATTCCGCTGAACGGCCCCGCCAGCCCCACAGACCCGGCGGAAACATGCGTGCGCGGCGTTTGGCGGCGCGGCACAGCCAAGGC
>JAGWZS010000322.1 GCA_018971905.1 Rhodospirillales bacterium
CGCGCCTCAAACCCGGCATAGGCGTTGAAATCCTTGGTGCGGGTCAGCGGGCGGTCGATCCCGGCGGAGGAAACCTCCAGCGTCCAGGCGCTCTGGATCGGGTCTTCCACGTCCAGCACGGCGGAGAGCAGGCGGGAGATTTTCTCGCAATCTTCCAGCGTGAAGCCAGAACCATCTGCCCGGTCAGCCATAATCTGCACGGTCGGCGTCTCGGTGCCCATTACCTGCACGCGCACCAGCTCATAGCCCTGCGCTTCCAGCGGGTCCATGATGATGTCCGCAATGCGGCCTTCAAGGCCGGTATGGGTCGGGCGGTTGTCTGACAAGCCAAAAATCCAATAAAAAAGGCGGCCCGTTAAGGCCACCCTGTGAAACAGCGGGTATTTGTTGGCGCCTGTGTACGCCGGGGGGCGGAAAAGGGCAAGGGGAGATTTGCCCCCGCCTCAAACTGCCTCCGCCTTGAACCGCTCCCAGCCCTGGGCGCGCAATTCGCAAGCCGGGCAGGCGCCGCAGCCATAGCCCCAGCCGTGCAGCACGTCCCGCTTGCCCTGGTAGCAGCTGTGCGAGCCGGTGCGGAGCAGCTCCACCAGCGCCGCGCCACCCAGCTCCTGGGTCAGCGCCCAGGTCTGCGCCTTGTCGATCCACATCAGCGGCGTGTGCAGCACGAACCGGCTTTCCATGCCCAGATTCAACGCCACCTGCATCGCCTTCACAGTGTCGTCCCGGCAATCCGGGTAGCCGGAATAATCGGTCTCGCACACGCCGGTGATGATATGCTTGATCCCGCGCCGGTAAGCGATGGCGGCGGCGAAGGTGAAGAACAGCAGGTTGCGCCCCGGCACGAAAGTGTTGGGCAATCCATTCGCCTGCGTGGCGATTTCGGCATCCTTGGTGAGTGCCGTATCGCCGATCTGGCCGAGCACCGAGAGGTCGACCACATGGTCCTCCCCCAGCTTTTCACCCCAGGCCGGGAAGCTGGCGGCAAGCCCGGCCCGCAGCGGGGCGCGTACCTCCAGCTCCACCCGGTGCCGTTGGCCGTAGTCAAAACCCAGCGTCTCCACCCGGTTGAAGCGCGAAAGCGCCCAAGCCAGGCAGGTGGCGGAATCCTGCCCGCCGGAAAACAGCACCAGGGCGGCGGTCTCATCCATGCTCAAGCCTCCGGGCCAAAATAGGTGCAACGGTCCTGGTTGGAGGCACGCGAGATGCTCACCCGGTACAGCGCCGGGCAGGCGGGGGCGAGGCGCCGCCAGATCCAGGCACAGAGATTTTCCAGCGTGGCTAGGCCAAGGTCCGGCACCTCGTCCAGGAAATGATGGTCCAGCGCGTCGCGGGTGGAGTCGAGCAACCGGCCCAGCAGCCCCACATCCATCACCATGCCGGTGGCGGGGTCAGCCTGGCCGCGTATTGTCACCTCCGCCAGATAGGTATGGCCATGGATGCGCCGGCTGGTTTCAGCCTCGATTTTGCGGTTGAGCGTGTGCGCGGCATCGAAGATGAATTGCTTGCTGAGCTCGTACATCAGCGAATCCCTAAGAATTTATGCGTCTGCAGGCAGAGCCGCCAGCGCGGGTTGGCCAGGCAGTAGGCCACCGCCGCCTGCGTGTTGGCGG
>JAGWZS010000075.1 GCA_018971905.1 Rhodospirillales bacterium
ATGCGTCTGCACGCCCAGCGCCACGACGATGAGCCACACCTCCAGCCCTTCCAGCAACATGCCGTTGAAGGCGATGAACCAGGCTGCGCGCGCATCGTGAATGTCGGCGCGCGCCTGCAAGGCGGCGAACTCGGCATCCTCATCATGCAGTTTTTTCAGCCCGGCGCCACGCGCCACCGCCTTGCCCAGCCAGCGCACGCCGAACAAGGTGAGGAATACGCCAATGACGAACTGCAAAATCGCAAGGTTATGGATGCGCGTCAGCAAAAAGCTGCCCACCACGATTAAAGCCGCCAAAGCCAGCAGCGCGGCCCCCGCGGCTTGCAGCGCACGGCGCCAGCCGATGGAAAGGGCCACCGCCAGAATGATGGTGTAGGCTTCTACCCATTCGACCGAGGCGGTAAGAAATGTCGCGATAAGAATGCCCGTCACGTGTTGTCTGCTCCTGTCACGTCAAACAAAAAAAGCCCGGCTGGGTCGATGCTGATGGTCTGTGGCCCCAATGGCACGGGAGATTGGCAATAGCCGCTAAGGGTCATTTCCGGGTCCGCGATGCGCCAACGCACATGAAACCGTCCCGCCTCGAAATTCAAGTCTATGGCTTCGGCGGGAATACCCTCGCCGCCTGAAGCGGGGCGCACGGCATCGCCCCGCCAGAACAACCGCGCGTGTGCACCCCTTGGCGCCGGGCCGCAAGGCATGATGCGCTGGCCGCCCAATTCCAGCACCGGCGCGCCGCCCTGCACCGCAAAGGGCACGCAAACACCACCCAGGGCGCCGGTGAAGCGGGCGATGTACGAGGATGACGGCGCTTGCCACAACGAGGCCGGCGCGCCCTGCTGGCGGATCACGCCATTTTCTAGAATCGCGATTTTATCCGCTAGCTTCCAGCAATCTTCAGGATCGTGGCTGACAAGTACGGCGGAGATGCCGGTGGCGCGCACGGTTTCGCGCAGCTCCTCCCTCAGCATTTCCCGGCTCTCCAGATCCAGGCTGGAGAGCGGTTCATCCAGCAGCAGCAGCCGGGGGCGGCTGGCCAGGGCGCGGGCAATGCCCACGCGTTGCTGCTGCCCGCCGGAGAGCAGCGCCGGGCGGCGGGATGCCACCGCGGCAACGCCCAGGCGCTCCAGCAAATCCCTCGCCGCCTGGCTGCGCTTTGGCGTGCCCGCAGGCAGCGCCAGCGCCACATTTTCCAGGCAGCTGAGATGCGGCCACAAGGCGAAATCCTGAAACACCATGCCAAGCCCGCGGCGCTCAGCGGGCACAAACACCTGCGCGGCATCGTCCACCACCGCCCCGGCGATTTTGATGCAGCCCGCATCCGCGCGGTCCAGCCCCGCGATCAGCCGCAGCATGGTGGTTTTACCGGAACCGGATTCGCCGGCCAGCACCAGAAACTGCCCCTGTTCAAGCGCCAGATTGATACCACGCAGCACGGCGCGGCTGCCGAGCCGGCGCGTGGCGTTTATAATCTCCAAGCCCAGGTTCATGCGCTTTCCTTAACCAGCCCGCCGGGCGCATGGGCAAAACGCAGCACCAGGTTCAGCACTGCCGCCAGCCCGGCCAGAACAGCCATGGCCAGCAAGGCCAGCCGCGCCGCCTGGTCGTAATTCGCCATCATGTCGGCCGAGACAATGGCGACACCAAGCGGCATCTGCCCTGGAACATAAAGCAATTCCGAAACCGGCAGTTCGAACATCACACCTCCCACCACCAGCAGCCAGGCATAAAGCCCAGGGCGGATGAGCAAGGCGCCTTCAATGTCGATAAGGCGTGTTTGCAAGGACAGGCCAAAAATCCTGGCGGCTTCATCCAGCTTCGTGTCGAGCTGGGCTAGGGCGCCGCCCAGCAGCCGCACCGCCACCGGCAAGGCGCCCGCCGCATAAGCGATGACCAGCAGCAAGGCCGTGCCATAGAGCGGCAAAATATCGTTGTTGAATGCCACAACATAGCCCGCCCCCAGCACGAGCCCGGGAACCGCCATGTTGGCGGTGAGGCCGCCCTGCACCGCCACCGTGAACCAGGCCGAACGGCCGCGTTGCAGTTTGAGTACGAACAGCGCGGCGCCCAGGGCCAGCGTGGCGGCCAGCACCCCATAACCCAAAGAGCGCGGGATGGCGGAAAGCGATTCCGCATCCAGCGCCGGGCCGCGCAGCGCAACACTCGCCAGCGCCAAGAGTGGCCCCGCGATGCCCGCTCCCCAGAGCAGAGTCGCGGCAAGCGCCAGCACCACCCGCCCGATGGCACCGGGGCGCACCGGCAGCGCCCGGCGCGCCTTGCCATGCACCAGCGCCGCCTGAAACCGCCGCTGAACGGCGACCTGCACGGCACCCAGCAAGGCAGCGCTGGCGATGAGCCACCAGCATAGCATCGCGGCACCCACAAAATCGGTCGGCGTGGTGTTCAGCCGTTCATAGATGGCGTAGGTGAGGATCGGAATTTTCGTCGTCACGCCCAACGTGGCGGGAATGCCAAACTCCTGCATCGTTTCGATGGCGGCGATGGCGAACGCGGCGGCCATGGCGGGCAGCACCAAGCGCAAGGCAAGCCCCAGACGCCGCCAGAGCGGCAAGCGCAGCACCAGCGCGGCTTCGCGCAGCGTGGCGCTGGCACCCGCAAAAGTGCTGCGGGCAACAAACACGGCGAAGGGCAGTGCCTTCAGCACATACAGAAACACCAGCCCCGCCGGGCCTAAAAACAATTGGCCGGGCAGGCTGTTGCGTAGCGCCGGGTTGGTGAACACCACCAGCCAGCCGGTGGTGAGCACGTAGCCAGGTGTGAAAAAAAGCAACCATAGCCCCAACCCCAGCACACGCACCGCTGCATCGGCCTTGGTTTCCAGCACCTGCGCCGCCAGCGCCCCCAACGGCGCCACGATTAAGCCTGTTAGCAGCGCAAGTGCGGCAGAGTTAATGAACGGCTGCCAGCTTTCCAGCGGGGCCACACCCGCCGCCACCGGCAAAAACAGCAGCCGGGCCAAGGGGTAGATAAACAGCAGCGCCAGCAGCAGCAAAGCCAGCCCGCGCCAAAATCTCATGTGCCAGACATCATTTTGGCGAACCAGCTGTTGATGGTGCCTTCCAGCCCACCCCACATCACCGGGTCAAGCGTAATGGTTTTAATACCCCCAAGAGCCGGAACCCCCGGCAACGGCACCGGCGCGTTTTGGGTGATGGGCCAGTAATAACCGTCAGCTTCACCATTCGCCTGCCGGAGCTTCTGAATATCCGGCTGCATCACGAAGGCCATGAACCGCGCAGCTTCTTTCTGCTGGCGGGCCGGCAGCCCCGCGGCCTCCACCATAACATTGGGAAGCACGTAAGCAGGATTTGGAATGGTAACGCGCAGCCCCGGATGATGCGCCGCGTAAAACAATGCCGCCGAGGATTGCACGATGGCAAGGCTGATCGCCTGAGACTGCAAGGCGGCCAGGGTGGCATCGTTCTTGTCAAACATATGCAGCCCGTTTGCCTTAAGACCCAGAACATAGTTTTGCCCCTGCGGCCAGCCGCCAGCATTGTCCAGCATTCCCGCCAGCATCGGGTAGGTGGGCCCGGAGATCGACGGGTCGTTCATTCCCACCAAATTCTTGTAGGCAGGCGAGAGAAGGCCGTTCCAGGAGGATGGAGCCGTAGGCAGCCGCGCGGGGTCGGAAATGAACACGCCGGCCAAAGTGAGCCCGGTTGGGATGTAGGCCCCATCGGCGCTCAACAGCCCTTGCCCAACCGAGGTGAGCCCGGCTGGCGCGGGCAGGTTATGCGCCAGCAGGTTGTCCTTATCCAGCGCGGCGGCGGCGGTCGCGCCGTCAAACCAGCCGATGTCCCAATCCGGGTGGCTGCCCTGTGCCACGATCCGCGCCAGCAGGCTGCCCGTGGACAGCCGCACGACACTGACCTTAATGCCTGTTTCCTTCGTGAAGGCGGCGGCAACGGCGGGGCCGTAGTCCAGCCCCGTGTAAAGCACGAGCCCGCTTTCCGGTGCTGGCCAGAGCAACAAGGCGGCAATGCCCGCTACGGCGGCAAGGAAGACACTTGCAATGAGCTTACGCATTTCAGGGCTGTCCTAAAGGTTTGGCCAGGGACTTCAGTCGGCGTCCATGCTTGGCGCGGCCATCTGGAATATCACCGCGACGGTCACCGTGTAGGTTCTGCCCGCGAATCCTCGTGGCGGGGGCGGATAATGCGCAATCCGCGCCGCACGCATCGCCGCATCGTCCAGCAGAGGATAGCCGCTTGACCGGGCGAGGGTGATATCCGCCACCACGCCGTTACGATAGATGAAGCTTACCTCTGGTGTTCCGCTTTCACCCGCCATCTGCGCCGCCTGCGGGTAAACCTCGTTCGCCACAACCTGCACGGCACTGCGCATCGCCACGCGGAATGTGTCCACCTGGCCTAGCGAGGGAGCTGGCGGCAATACGGGCACCACGGGCTTGGGTGGCACCGGCTGCGCCACGGGCTTGGGCGGTGGCGGGGTCACCGGCCGGGGCGGCACGATATGGCGCGGCACAACATGCTGGGCGGGGCGGGGCCGCACAGGCACCGGCGGCGGCTTGGGCAGCGCCGGGGCGGGTGTTGGCTTGGGCGGCGGCGGCACCGGCACTGGCTTGGGCGGCACCACGGGTTTCGGCGGCGGCGGTTTCGGCGGCTGTTGGACCGAGATCTTCACCACCGATTGCTGCAATGCGGGCGGCGGCTGATGCCGCGCAAGGTTTGGCAGAAACACGCCAAAAACCGACGCCTCCAGCAGCAGGCTGATACCGATGGCAGCCATGAAACGGCGGTTTTCTTGGGCTGAAGGCGCCCAGGCTCCGGCAGGATTCATTGTTTTATGCCTGCTATGGACCCGCCACCGCAGGCTGCGCGGCGATGCCGATATTCGTGACATTCGCTTTACGGGCCGCGTCGATCACGGTCATGAAATATTGAAAGGCCGAGGCTTTGTCAGCGGCGATGGTTACCTCGGTTTTATCCGGCGCGCCATCGTTCTGGAACATCGCCGTCAATTGCTCCGGCGTCATCACGTTGTTTTTCACCTTTATGGTGCCATCCGCCAGCACGTTCACCACAAATTTCGGGTGCGGCAGATTTTGTGCCTGCGAGCTGGTGGGCAACTGCATGGTCACCCCGGCGTCAGGGATCATCTGCAACGTGACAATGATGAAGAACACGAGCAGAAACAGCATCACGTCGATCATCGGGATAATTTCGATGCGCGCCTTGCGGCGTTCAAAATAACGCATGGTCATGATGGATTATGCCGTTGCAAAATGGGCCGCGCCCTGGGTGCTCACGGCACGGACAACAGGTTGCGTGGATGCGTCTTCCGCACGGTTAACGATCATCATCTTCAGTGAGTCCAACTGATGCACGACGAGGCGAACCTGATTGGAGAGCGCATTGAACCCAGCGAGACCCAGCATGGCAATGAACAAGCCAAAGGCGGTGGCGACCAGCGCATCCGCAACGCCGCCGGTAACTTCCGCCGGGGCGTGGCCAGGCTGCGCCAGAACGTTAAATGCGTGGAACATGCCGATGATGGTGCCGAACAGGCCCATCAGCGGTGCCAGGGTAACGACAGTATCCAGCACCCATAAGCGGCGGTCCAGAGACGGCGCGATCAACATAATGGCTTCATCCAGATGGCTGGCCAAAGCCTGCGGCGTAATCGTGCCCTGGTAGCGCATGGTTGTGTCGATCATCACCGCTTCGGGCAGGTTTTTGGAAGCCTGAAGCAATTTCGTGAGCTCCGCCTGACGCAGCACCGGCATTTCAGACGCGGCGCGAATCACCGACTTGCCACGCAGGATCGTATTCCGCAACGACCAAAAACGGTCGATCAGCACAGCCAACGCCACCAGGAGCAGAAAGGCCAGGAAATACAGAATGCCATCCGAATAGTTGGCAAGATAGATGATATAATTGATAGACATACCACGAAACTCCAAATCTCCGCCGCCGTTACACCAAGATGGCCGCTGGAAGTATGACAAATCAGTGTCAATGCACGCCAAGGCGCCACCCCGCGAAGGATGGCGCCTCGGTTGTTCGCTCCGGCCTCAGAGCGAGGAGCCGTAGCCGATGGGCACGCTCACCGAGCCGAAAGCCGAGAAGCCGGTGAGGCGATAGTAGAGCAGGTCGCCAGCAGTGTTCGTGCCGTTATCGAAGATGATCTGCTTCTGGTTGGTGATGTTGTCCAGATTCAGCTTCACCTCGATCGGGTCCTTGGCGGGATTGTCGTGGTTGAAGGTGTAGGCCAGCGTAACATTCACGACGTTGTACGGGTCGTACCAGCCGCCAGGAGACTTGCCGGAAGCACCACTGCCCTCGGCCGCGCCATTAGCTACATTCACGCCGGTATTGCCGGAGTACTGACCACCCGTCCATTGGTCGACCACCGCGGCGTAGAAACCGTTAGCGTTATAGATGGCGCCAAAGTTGGCGGTGCCTTGCGGGGCATTGGTGATCTTGATGTTAGTGGAAGTCTGGAAGGCCTGGTTGTAACCGGCATTGCCAAACAGCGTGACGCCATTGCCAAAGCTGTAAGCCGCTTCACCTTCAACACCGCGATAAATCACGCCGCCAGAGTTATAGAAGATGGTCTCTTTGGTGTTATTAACCGTGACCTTCTTGCTGTTCACGAAGTTCTGGAAGTGGATGTTATACACATCGCCCGACAGAGCCCAATGTTGGTCTTGGTAGGCAAGACCGCCCTGGAAGTTGATTGTGCTTTCAGGCTGCACACTGTCTGACCCCAGCGCCGTGGTGTAGTAGGTGTTCAGGTTGGGTGCCAGAAAGCCTTCCGCCGCCTGCACATAGCCGGACAGGTTCGGGGTGAATTCATACCGCGCCTCGAACGAAGGCAGCAGCTTCTGCCAATTATGCGTGTAGCCTGTCAGCAGCTCCGTCTTCTGGTTCACCGGCGCATTGATGGCACGGCGGAAATACGCCCATTTCAGGCCGCCCGTCAGCGTCAGCCCATCAATCGGCTTCCAATCCACCGCGCCATAAGGCTGGAAGGTATAAAGCTGGTTATGCTGCAGACGCTCGATGGAACCGTTATCGTTGGTTGGCGTAACCAAGCCGCCATTGCTGTCCAACGGGTCGTAGTTGGTGGCGTTGGTAAGCGACACGTTCTGCACGAAACGCGTGTTCACCTGATGGTCGAACCAGAAACCGGTTTTGATGTCGCCCCAGCCGAATTCTTTCTGCAGGCGCTGGATGGTGCCGACAGAACGGTAATCCATCTTGAAGGTTTGAACAGGAACAGCGCCAATGATCGGGTTACCACCCGGCGTTAGCACCACTTCGTTAGGTACTGCGCCGGCAGCCACGTCTTGCGTCATACCATCGCCCAGCGTGTCGTTCGGATCATCGCCGTTCAGATCGTGATGATAATAGGCATAGGTGTAGATTTTACCGTCGTAGAGGAAACCATCGCCGAGGGCGGATTGCAAATCCGCGTAGCTCATATCGGTGGTGATATGGTCGTTATTATAGCGCCAATAGGCCTGGGAATTAGGATTGTCGTTATAAGCGTAGTTCCAGCCCTGAGTCGCCATCTGCGAGAGCGTGGCGCCAATTGGCGGGTTCTGGTAAAGCTGGTCATAGTCGGACATCAGGGTCAGCGTGGTGCTGGTGCTGAGCGGGATCACCACCTTACCGTAGTAATTGGTGCGCTCCTGGTTGGCGTTCGTCAACGCGCCATCGCTCTTGATATGCTCAGCCACAAACACGCCCGAAGCACCGTTGAGAGACGGAATGGCACCTGTATCAAGGCGGATGCTGTTGTCCGACGTGTTATAGCTGCCGTAGGAGCTGTTGAGCGTGACACCGGCTTTAGCCGCCGGGTTGATGGTGCGCAGCGAAATGGTGCCGCCGAAGGTTGCGTCACCCACCGTGTCTGCGCCGCCGGGACCACGGTCCACAATCGTCTGGCCCAGATCGGCATTGGTGAAGAACGACGTGGAGTGATGGGTAAAGTCGTTAGAGTCACCAAATGGAATGCCATCGAACGTGACGTTGTACTGGCCATCGTGGAAACCGCGGATGGTGGGGCCGGAGGATTCCGCAAGTCCAGGGCCGTTCGGGTCGATCGTGCTGACGGAGGGGGTCAGGCGGGCAATGTCTGCCCAGCTTTCCGTGCCCGTGAGCAGCTTATCAACCGTGTGCTTATCCACCACCGAAGTTGGCTGCGTGGAATGCAGCGGCGCCTTGGACGGCGATTCATACGGCGCGGTACCGGGTGTG
>JAGWZS010000323.1 GCA_018971905.1 Rhodospirillales bacterium
CCCCACACATAGGCGCGGTTGGACAGCAGGCCATTCGGCTTGCCTTCGTAAAATGGCGAATTGGCAAACAGGGCTGTCGCCAAAGGCTGCAGGGCGCTGGCCACGCGCATCTTCGCCACCATGTCCGCCTCGGAGCAAAAATCCAGATTCACCTGCACGGTGCAGGTGCGCAGCATCATGTCCAGCCCGCGGGTGCCCACCTTGGGCATGTAGGCGCGCATGATTTTGTAGCGGCCCTTGGGCATCCAGTGGAAATCAGCGCGGCTGGCGGCGGGGTGAAAGCCCAGTGGCGCGAAACCCAGCCCCAGACCCGGTGTTACGTCATGCAGCCGGGCAATATGTGCATCCAGCTCGGCCTTTGTGGAATGTAAATCGGCCAGCATGGCGCCGGAAAGCTCAAACTGCCCGCCAGGCTCCAGCGAGAGCGAAGCCCCGCCCTGCCCCTTCAGCCCGATGACATTCCCATGGTCGAGGATCGGCTCCCAGCCATCATGCGCCTGCACGGCTTGCAGCAGCGCGCCAATGCCACCTGCACCATCATAGGCGGGCGGGGCGAGATCCGACCGGCGGAAACCGAAGGCTTCATGCTCGGTACCGATGGTAAAATCCGCCGGCGGCTTGCAGCCGGATTCCAGATAGGCAGCCAGATCTGAGACGCTGGTGATCTCACGCGCGTCGGCATCGCCGGGGTTAGACAAATCCTCGTTCCTTTAACGTTTTCTAAGGCGACGCCGCCAGAAGCAGCGCCAACCCGGCTATGGCGGCGGTCTCGGCCCGCAGGATGCGGCGCCCCAATGACACGCGTGTAATGATGGGTATGCGAGCGATAGCTTCAAGCTCTTGATCGGTAAAGCCGCCCTCCGGTCCGATCATGAGTGCGCTGGGGCCGGTTGCGGGGCCGAGCAAATGTGCGGTCCGGCGTTCATCCGCCACGTAAAGCGGGCGGGCGGGCCAGTCTGCCATCAGCTTCATCACCGGCTTCGGCTCGCGGATTTCTGGCACATGCAGCCGCTCGCACTGTTCCGCCGCCTCAATGGCGATGGCGCGTAAACGCTCAAGATTCACATGATCGGCATTGGTGCGGGCGGTGATGATGGGCTGGATGACGGAAACGCCAAGCTCGGTTGCCTTTTCCACCACCATGTCGGTTTTTTGGCGCTTCAGCAGGGCGAAGCAGAGCCAGGCATCAGGTTCTGGCGCGGGCGGGCGGGTTTGCGCCAATGTTTCCAGCGTGGCCGCCTTGCGTGAAATTTTGGTGATAGCGGCGCGCCACTCCCCGGTTTCGCCATTAAAAACCCGTAGGGTGTCACCCTCACCCAGGCGCATCACGTTGGCAAGGTAATGGGCCTGTGCATCGGATAATGAAACCGCCTCACCCGGAGGCGGCAGATTGGGCAGGTGGAGACGAATTGACGTGTCGGCCATGCCGGGGTGAATAGCACCCATGAGCGGATTTACCGATATCAGGCGCGGCGGCTGGGTGGCGCGGCTGCCTGAAACATACCTCCCCTATGTTCTGCTTGCCCGGCTGGACCGGCCGATTGGCGCCTGGCTGCTGTTTTTGCCGGGTTTCTGGGCCATCTGCCTTACCGCGCATGGGTTTTGG
>JAGWZS010000324.1 GCA_018971905.1 Rhodospirillales bacterium
GCGCTTAGCCGGGTTCATCACGCCTTCGGATTCAAGGATGCTCGGCCAGGCATGTGTAACGATAGTGAGGAATTCCAGCGTGCGCTGCCAATGCGCGGCAAAATCCTCCGGCACCAGGCCGGGCAGTGCGGCGGCGAGATCCACCCCGGCATGGTCCGCCTCGTCCAGCAGCGTGGCGAACTCGGCGGCCAACGCCCAGGCGGCGGCAAGCTTGCGCGGCGCCCCGCTTTCCTGCGGCATCTGCAAAATCAGCCGCGCCAGCAGCGCCTGCCGCCGCGCGGGCGCCATGGCCGGCGGCAATGTAAACCCGGCCGAAAGCAACAGCCCCGCCTCGTCGATATTGCCCAGCGCCACGATGCGCGGCAGCAGCAGCGCCCGGCCGCCATTGGCCTCCAAAAACGCTCCAGCCAAAGCCTGGGCAGCGCGGCGGCTGGGCAGAATAATCAGCCCTTCATGCCCGCCAGCCTCGGCCAGCCACAGCCGCGCGAGTGCGGGCAGAAACGCCGCCTCCGGCGGAAAGGCGCCTATACGCGGGCGGCGTGGCGTCACGTGGAATTGCCCACTTCCCGCGCTGCCAGCAGCTCCTCCGCGCGGTCGATATCGTCCGGCGTGCTGAGGTGAAACCACACGCCATCATGGATGATCGCGTTCAGCCGCCCTTGTCCCAGCGCCTCGTCCCATAAACGGTTCAGGGAAAACCGCTCCACCGCCGCGCCGTGGAGCAGCGCCTTGGTCGCAATTTGAATGCCCGAATAGAGATATGGGGCCACCTCGCGTTCGTGCCTGCGGCGAAGCTCCCCCTCACGCGGCCAAACAAAATCGCCATAGCGCGTTTCGGCGATGGTTCCAGCCGAACGGGCGAGCAGCAGTATCGCGTCCTCGCGCGCGGGGTTAAACGCGGCGGCGAGGCGTGGCAACGCCGCTGAAGGCCCATCCACCCAAAACGAATCGCCGTTGAGAATGTAAAACGGCGTGTCCGGCAGCACACCCTTGGCAGCCATCGCGGCCAGGCCACCGCCTGTTTCCAACAGTGCTTCCTCGCGCAAAACCGTTACATTATCGTAGTCAGCGAAGAAGCTCTCCACCTGCTCCGCCAGATAGGAGGCATTGGCAATCACCTTGGTCACGCCCGCGTCGCGCAGCCGCGCCATGGTGTGCGCCAGAATCGGCAGCCCCGCCAGCTTCAACAGCGGTTTGGGCGTGGTCAGGCTCAAGGGCCGCATCCTCTCGCCCAGCCCCGCGCAAAGAATCACCGCCGTGTCAGGTTGCATCAACCCCCCTCAACTCCCCGTCAATTTCAACATCCCGCCCCGCACCGGCAAGGGTGAAGCGCAGCCGCCATGCGTGTTTTGGCGCCAGATCGCCCAGCCTGTCTGGCCATTCCACAAGCACGATGCCCGAGAGCGCCTCATCCCAGCCTAGTTCTTCCAACGCATCGGGTCCGTCCAGCCGCCAGAGGTCGTAATGAGAAATTTCAACGCCACCCGGCGTTTCATAGCTCTGCACCAGCGTGAAGGTGGGGCTGGGAACGGCAAGGCCCGGTTCGGCCATCAGCGCGCGGATGAAAGCACGCGCCAGGCTGGATTTGCCCGCCCCCAGCGG
>JAGWZS010000076.1 GCA_018971905.1 Rhodospirillales bacterium
GTCTATCCTCGTCTGCTGGCTTGCGCGGTGCGGTGTGCAGATCAATTGCCTTTCTGGCTCCAGTATGGCCGGAGACTCGTGGGCAAGACAGGCCGCGCCATTCGTGCTTAGCTGTAAATACACATCCTGCCAATCACTTATTTGCAGAATTTGAGAGTTATGGCGCGCGCTGTACCGGAAAGGTCGCAGCGCAAACTGTACTCAAACCCCGCCTCACGCGCCAGCTCTGACACCGATTTAGCTTGGCCAGCCCCAAGTTCAAGCACCGCGAGCCCGCCAGGAGCTAAAATTCGAGGTAGATCGTCTATTATGGCCCTATAGGCCACTAGACCATCGGTGCCGCCATCCAGGGCCGTGGCTGGCTCATAGGCCACCACCTCTGGCATCAGCCCGGCAATATCCGCGCTTTCAATATAAGGCGGGTTGGAGAGGATAACGTCGAATTGATGGGAAAGCGCGCTGGCCCAGCTATCGGCCAGAAACGCGGCGCGGTTGCCCAGGCCAAGGCGTTGGGCATTTTGGCGGGCCAGGCGCGCGGCCTCGGGGTTCAAATCCACTCCCACGCCAAAAGCGGCCTTGTATTCGTGCAGGCAGGCCAGCAGCAGGCAGCCCGTGCCGGTGCCGAGGTCCAGAATGGTGCGTGGCTTGTGGCCGGACTCCAGCACGGCCTCTACCAGCGTTTCGGTGTCTGGCCTGGGGATCAGCGTGGCGGGAGAGGTGAGGAAATCCAGCCCCCAGAACTCCTTATGCCCGGTTATATAGGCCAGCGGCTCGCGCGCGGCCCGGCGGGAAAGTGCCTCGGTATAGATACGCGGGTCCACCTCCGTCCGCGCCAGCAGCCCGGCGGCGTTGGTGTCCAGTGCCGCGGCCAGCAGCAGCCGGGCTTCCCGGCGCGGATCCTCGATTCCCGCCAGCTTCAGCCGGTCAGTGATCTCCGCCAGCGCCTGGGAGGTGGGGATCAATTTTGTTCGGCCAGCCGGGCTGCCTGATCCTCGGCGATCAGCGCGTCGATGATATCGTCGAATTCGCCCAGCATCACCCGATCGATCTTGTGCAGAGTGAGGTTGATGCGATGGTCTGTTACCCGCCCTTGCGGGAAGTTATATGTACGGATGCGCTCTGACCTGTCTCCGGTGCCAACCTGCCCCTTGCGGTCCGCGGCACGGCTGGCATTGGCGCTGGCCCGTTGCTGGTCATACATACGTGTGCGCAAAATCTTCATGGCCTTCGCGCGGTTCTTGTGCTGGCTGCGCTCCTCCTGCATCGCCACCACGATGCCGGTGGGAATATGCGTGATGCGCACGGCGGATTCGGTTTTGTTCACATGCTGCCCGCCAGCGCCTGAGGCCCGGTAGACATCGATGCGCAAATCCGCCTCGTTGATGTCCACATCCACTTCCTCGGCTTCCGGCAGCACGGCGACGGTGACGGTGGAGGTGTGGATGCGGCCTTGCGTTTCCGTGGTGGGCACGCGTTGCACGCGATGCACGCCGGATTCGAATTTCAGCTTGGCGAAGACGGATTTGCCGGTGATCTCGGCCATGGCGCCTTTGACCCCGCCGAGTTCGTTTTCCTCGTAATCCAACACCTCGAACCGCCAGCCCTGTGCGGCGGCATATTTCTGGTAGGCCGCGAATAACTCAGCGGCGAACAGCCCGGCCTCATCCCCGCCGGCGGCGGGGCGGATTTCCAGAATGCCGGAGCGGTCATCCGCCTCGTCCTTGGGCAGCAGCGCCAGGCGCACGGCCATTTCCAACTCGGGCAGCTGCTCCTTCAGCTCCAGCAGTTCGGCCTCGGCCAACTCCTTCATATCCGGGTCGGACAGCAGCGCCTCGGCCTCTTTCGCCTGTTTTTCTGCATCCCGCAGGGCGATGACTTTTTCCTCTACCGGGGCAAGTTCCGAAAGCTCCTTCGAGGCTTTCACGAATTCATCCCCTGCCAGGGCGCCGGAGAGCATGAAGCGCAGCTCCTCCGCCCGGGCCATGATGCGGTCCAGCTTATGTTCGAGCGACGAACTCATGCGCTAAGCCGCTTCACGAGCATGTCTGCCGTCACATCTTCCTGGCTGCCATCGGCGAGGTTCTTCAGTTTTATCTCGGCTCCCACCAGCACGGCGAAACCGGCGCCGGATTTATTCGCCCGCTCTAGCCGTTTTTTAGCATTGCCGGAATAGCCGGTCTCGGCGGCGATGTTGCTGTTCCGCAGCAGGTTCAGAAGCTCCAAGGCTTGGCCTTCAAACGCCGCGGACATCGGGATCACCGCAACAGGCTGTACACCAACCGGCGGGGCGGCGATGAGCATGGAAAGCCGCTCGATGCCCGCTCCCCAGCCGATGCCTGGCACGTTGGGCCCGCCCATCTGCTCCACCAGCCCATCATAACGCCCGCCCGCCATTACCGTGCCCTGCGCACCCAGCGCATTGGTGACGAATTCAAAGGCGGTGTGGTTGTAGTAATCCAGCCCGCGCACAATGCGCGGATCTTCGACGAAAGGCACGCCGAAGGCGGAGAGAGTGGACTTCAAACCCTCATAGAATGCGGCGGCTTCTTCCGTAAGGTGGGCGTAAATCAGCGGAGCGTTTTCAACCAGCGCCTTGTCGCCCTCATCCTTGGAATCCAGGATGCGCAGCGGGTTTTTCTCAAGCCTCAACTTGCTGTCTTCGGAGAGTTGCGCGGTGTGGGCTGAGAAATATGCCACTAGCGCGTCGCGGTAATTGGCCCGGCTCTGCGCGTCACCCAAGGTGTTGATGTGCAGTTCCACATCCTGGGCGATGCCAAGCTCATTCAAAATCCGCCAACCGGCGGAAATCACTTCCGCGTCGGCCAGCGGCGAGGCGGGGCCCAGCAACTCCACGCCGATCTGGTGAAACTGCCGGTAGCGGCCTTTCTGCGGCCGTTCATAACGGAACATTGGCCCGGCATAAAACACTTTCTGCGGCAGGGTCTGCGTCAGCCCGCCGGTGATAAGCGCGCGGCACACCCCCGCTGTCCCCTCCGGGCGCAGCGTGATGGAATCCCCGCCGCGATCCTCAAACGTGTACATCTCCTTGGTCACCACATCCGAGGTTTCGCCCAGCGTGCGGGAAAACACGCGCGTATCCTCGAAGATCGGCGTCTGCCATTCGGAGAACCCGTACAGCCTGGCCACGCGCCGCGCGGTCTCCACCACGTGGAAATGCCGGGTCGCGTCCTCGCCGGTTAAATCGCGGGTGCCGCGCACGGGCTGCAACTGGTTTGCCATTTCGTCCTACCATCAAAACAAAAACCGGGGCGGAAGCCCGCCCCGGAAAACCATCTTTCAAAAACCCGCAGCTATTCCGCCGCGAGTTTGGCCGCCTTCGCCTCAGCTTCAACCTGCGCGGCCTTCGTCTCCACCAGTTCCACTAGATGATCGATCATCTGCTCGTCGGAGATGGTGTGGTCGGTCTTGCCGGAGGCATAGATCATGTGCCGTCCGCCGCCGCCGCCGGTCAGGCCAAGATCGGTCATCAGCGCCTCGCCGGGGCCGTTCACCACGCAGCCGATGATGGAGAGCGTCACCGGCGCCTGAATATGCGCCAGCCGTTCCTCCAGGGTTTCCACCGTCTTGATCACATTGAAGCCCTGCCGTGCGCAGGAGGGGCAGGAGATGATGCGCACGCCGCGATGGCGGATGCCGAGGGACTTCAGAATATCCCAGCCTACCAGCACTTCTTCCTCGGGCTCGGCCGAGAGCGAGACGCGCATGGTGTCGCCAATCCCGGCCCAGAGCAGTGAGCCAAGGCCGATGGAGGATTTTACCGTGCCGGCGCGCTTGGAGCCTGCCTCAGTAATGCCGATATGTAGCGGGTGGTCGCATTGTTCAGCCAATTGCTGATACGCCGCGACGGCCATGAACACGTCAGACGCTTTCACGGAAATCTTGAATTCGTGGAAATCATGGTCCTGCAGAATCTTCGCGTGTTCCAGGGCGGATTCCACCAGCGCGTCAGGGTTTGGCTCGCCGTATTTCTCCAGCAGATGCTTCTCCAGGCTGCCCGCATTCACGCCGATGCGCATGGAGCAATTATGGTCGCGGGCGGCTTTAATCACTTCCTTCACGCGCTCCGGGCTGCCGATATTGCCGGGATTGATGCGCAAACATGCCGCCCCTGCCTCAGCCGCCTCGATCCCGCGCTTGTAGTGGAAATGGATGTCCGCCACGATCGGCACGTTCACGCGCTTGACGATATGCTTCAGCGCCGCGGTGCTTTCCTCGTCCGGGCAGCTCACCCGCACAATATCTACCCCCGCCGCCTCGGCGCGCAAAATCTGCGCCACGGTGGCTTCCACGTCATGGGTCAGCGTGTTGGTCATGGTCTGCACCGAGATCGGCGCGTCGCCACCCACCTTCACATTGCCGACACTGATCTGCCGGGATTTGCGGCGGTCGATCTGCTGATATTCGCGGTAATTCATGCGGGTTCCTTTACTGCGCCGCGCCGGTGGCGGGGCTGGTCCCGGCTGGGGCCGGGGTGGAGGCGGAAGGCGTGCCCGAACCGGGCGGGGTAAGCTGGTAGCCGTGCAGCACCACGCCGTCGGCGCCAAGCGGCTGGCCGGGCTTACCATTCGTTACAATAACGGTGCCGCCGGCATTGCCGGTCGTCATCTGCAAGCCTGCCTCCTGCGGCACCGGCCAGCTATCGCCCGCGTGCAGCACCTTGCTAAACAATATATTGCCACTGGAATCAGTTACCTGCACCCAGGCATCCTGTGTCGCGGAGATTACCATGCCCGCACCCGGCGCGGGCGTGGGTGCGGCTTGCGGTGCGGCTTGCGGTGCGGGTGCGGCTTGCGCCGCGGAGGCGGGTATTTCTGGCGTCGTTGCCGCCGCTGGGGTTTGCGCCGTGGCGGCGGGTATTTCGGGTGTTGCCACCGCCGTGGGCTGTGCCGGGGTTTGCGCTGGTGCCGTTGTCGCCGCCACCGCCGCTGGGGGTTGGGCAGGCGCTGTTTTCGGTTTGGCCGGGGCGTTTTGCGGGGGCGGGGCGGGGGTGTTCACTTTCGGTGGAATCGCTAAAGGCTGTAGCTCAGCTGGCACCTGTGGCACGGCTTGCGCCATTCGGCGCGCTTGTTCCGTATGGTGATACCACAGCACATAGCCCGCCAATACAACCACGAAGCCGATGAGTATAATGGCGCCCTTTGGCACGCCCCGGTCTGGCACCGGGGCGAGGAATTGGATTTCCGCCTTGGGCACTTCGCCCATTTGCCCGGCGTCGCGGAATCGGCGCAGAATCTCTTCATCATCCAGCCCGAGCGCCTGCGCATAAGAGCGCACAAATCCGGCACGGTACGCTGGGCCAGGCAAAGAGGAGAGATCGCCCGCCTCGATCGCGACCAGAAATTCCAGTCGAATGCGCAAGCCCTCCGCAACCTCTGGCAATCGCCAGCCCAGCCGCTCACGCACTTCCCTCAAGCCCACGCCCACTCGTTCGGCGGGGGAGTTTAGTTGGGTTTCCACAGTTTCATTTCCGGTCAGATCATCTGGCATTCCCGGCCCTTTTAACCCGGAACCGCGCATCTCTCAAATTGCAAGGTTATGTTCGCGTGCCCAGACCGCCAGAGGTTCGCGTATGCTGCCTCCTGCGGCACCTGCGCGGCGCAATTCTCGCAGTACTGGCCGCAGGGAGTTCAAATCCGCCTCCACCAGCACGGCTTTCACCGGCAATATGGCGTTGCCGGACATCGAAAGCGTCGTCACGCCCAGCGCCGCGAAGGCCAGCGCGTCCAGTGGCCGCCCGGCGGCCTCGCCGCAGACTGAGAGCGGCACCCCGGCCTCCTGGCAATGGCTCACTAGCTTTTCTAGCATTTCCAACACCGGGGCGCTCAACGTATCGTACCGGTCGGCAAGGTCAGGCGTGCCCCGATCCGCCGCGAACAGAAACTGCATCAGGTCGTTGGTGCCCACCGAAATAAAATCTGCTTCCGCTAGCAGTCCAGGAAGCTGGAAAAGCAGGGAAGGCACTTCCAACATAGCGCCAGCCTCCAACCGCTCGGGCGCGGGGCGTATCCGCCCGGCCTCGGCTTCCAGCAAATCCCGCGCGGCGCGGAACTCTTCCACGGTCGCCACCATGGGAAACATCACCCGTAAGGGCCGCCCTTGCGCACCCAATAATAGTGCGCGCAGCTGGCGGCGTAGAATCGCCGGACGGTCCAGTCCAATCCGCAAGCTCCGCCAGCCCATGGCGGGGTTGTCCTCGGTCTGTGTGGTTTCTCCGGGCAGCAGTTTGTCCGCCCCCAAATCCAGCGTGCGGAATTGCACGGGGCGGCCCTTGGCGCGGTCTAACACCTTGCCATATTCTGCCGCCTGGCCGGCTACGTCAGGTATGCCGCCCGCCGCCAGAGCGGCAATTTCAGTGCGGTAGAGCCCGATTCCGTCGGCGCCGGTTTTGTCCAACTGGTCCAGTTCCAACGCTAGGCCGATATTCATCATCAGCGTCAGCTCAGTGCCGTCCTTGGTTATGGCAGGCATGTCCCGGTAATTGGCCAGCGCCACGGCGCGTTCATCACGGGCGGCCAAAGCGCGCTCATAAACCTGAAGCACCTCAGGTTCCGGCCGTAAAATCAGCGTGCCTTCCTCGGCATCCAGCAAAGCGGCTTCATTATCCACCGCGGCTTCCACCGCGCCGCGTTCCACCTGCAGCGCGGGAATAGCAAGGGCGCGGGCCAGAATTGCGGCATGGCCAGAGGCGCTGGCCTCCTCGATGGCGAAACCCGCCACACCACGGCTGTGCCAATCGAGCAGATCAGCGGGGCCAAGGCGGCGCACGATCAGGATTGTGCCATCCGCACGCTCGGGTTTGGGCGCCATGCCGCCCAGCGCCACCATCAGTCGCCCGACCATATCCTCGATATCAGCCAGACGTTCACGTAGATAAGGGTCGGCCACGCGGCGCATCCGCTCCCGCAATTGCCTGGCGATTTTGTCTACAGCAGTTTCGGCGGTCAGGCCGTCGGAGATTGCGGTGCGCACCTGGGCCAGCCAGCCTGAGCTTTGTGCCACCATGCGGTAGGCTTCCAGCACGTCGCGTGAGGCGTTGCCGCCAGGCATATTGGCGGTAATCAACCCGTCCAGAGTTTTATTTGCTTCTTCCACTGCAGCATCCAGCCGCGCCAATTCGGCCTCGGTATCTTCTGTCAGAAGTTTGGCGATGGGGGCTGCCGCACCATAGGCCAGTACCTTGCCGCGCACGATGCCAGCGGAAATTACATGCCCGCCATAGCGGCGGGGCAGGGTTTCTGAAAATCCTTCATCGCCGACATCAGTGGCGCCGGCGCGAGCCAAAATCTCTGCCAGTAGCATTGCCACAGTGGCCAATGATTCCACCTCGACCGGCGCATAGATGCGGAGCTCACGCGACATCACCGCGATTACCCCCAGTGTGCGCCCGGCGCGTTTCACCGGCACTGCGAGCATGGAGGCCATGTCTTGCTCGCCGGTTTCGGCGCGGAATACGAAACGGGGGTGGTTCTGCGCGTCCGGCAGGTTCAATACGTCGCCTGAAGCTGCGGCCAAGCCAATAATGCCCTCACCGACCCGCAATCTGGTGCGGCCAACAGCAGACACGTTCAGCCCATGCGTGGCGGCAAGTTCCAGGAGCTCGCCTGGACGGGTAACATAGATAACCGAAGCATCCGCGATCAGGCCGTTTGCCACAAGCTTCGCGAAGTCAGGAAGGGAGGCCGTACCGGCGGCTAAATGCTCGCGAAGTGCGGCGAACAAATGCCGCGTATCGCCGAATTTCGGCTTTTTGCGCCGTTTAGGCGGAGGTGAGAGATTAGGTTCTTGTACCACGCGCCACCAGTGCGGCGATGGCTTGCGCCCGCAACGCCGCGATGATCTCTGCCACGGGCTGCACCACCGTGACCATGCCAATCGATTGGCCGGCCATCACGGAGCCGTTTTCCACGTCTCCCTCAATGACCGCGCGGCGCAGCGCACCAGCCCAGAAGTGTTCAATTTCCAGTTGCGCGGCGGTTTTGTCCAGTGCGCCGGACTGAAATTTTTGCACCACTTCGGCCTGATGACGCATGAAACGCTTAGTGCCCTCGTTCACCAGCCCACGCACGGGAATTACGGGAAAGCGTTCGTCCAGCTGCACGCTGGGCACGGCATCCCGCGCAGCGGCACGGATGAAGGCTTTCTTGAAGTTCTCGTGCGCGATGCTTTCCAAAGC
>JAGWZS010000325.1 GCA_018971905.1 Rhodospirillales bacterium
GTAAGGGCGAAATTGCTGGGGCTGAGGGCGTTGATGAACTGCCGGGCGTAGAAATCCACTTTCTGGGCGGTTTTTGGGTCCAGCCCGTCCACCTGGGTGACCACGTCGTTGATATAGCGGGCGGAGAGCAGATAGCTCTGCTTGATGAAGTCGAAAATCTCGTTCTGCCGCCAGGCGGGGTCGGCGAAGCGCTTGTCCTTCGGGTCGTTGGCGATGACCGGGGCTGGTTCCTCGCCGGAGATGATGCGCCGGGCGGTGTTCTGCCAGAGGGTCATGTAGTCTCGCCACAGGCCCATTTGCGCCTCCACCATCTGGGCGGGGTTGGCGAGGAGCTTGGTGGTCATTTCCATGAAGGCACCGCTGATGTTCAGCGGGTCCAGCTCCAGCCCCTCGGCCGCTTGGCGCTTCATCCATTCCGCCACCAGCTTCTGGCTGCGCGCGGCGATATCCGCCATGGACCGGCTGAGTGCGCCGGCATCGGGCAGCTTGATATCGGGTTCCTTGGGCGGCAGGGGCGCGTTCATGGCGGACGGTCCTTTTCGAGGCGGCTATTCTCAGGCAAACAGGCCACAGTGCCGGGCGTGCGGGGGTTCACGCCGAAGATGGCTATGGAGAGGGATGAGATGTTCGGGCGGCACTTCGCGGCTTCATGGTTGGTTTTGGCGGCGGCTTCTCTGGGTGGTTGTTCTCAGTCGGTGGGTTTGTACCATGAGACGGAAGGTGGCGCGATTGCGCAGAGCCGGCAAGCCCCGCCCGGTGCCAACCTGCCGTACCCCAACCTTGCGGATGTGCCTGCCCCGCAGGAAGCCGCTGCGCCGGGGGCGCAGGCCGCCATTACGGCGCAGGCGCGGGGTGGTGTTTCAGCGCCCTCGCCCGGCGCGCTGGCCGGGTTGGCCTTGCCCAGTGCCGTGCCGCCCTTGCCCAACGTGCCGGGCCTTATGCTTTCCAGCCCCAGTGTTGTGCCCGCTACCCCTCTGCCGCCCATGGTTGTGAAACCACCCGCGCCGCCGCCCGCCCCGCCGGTTGGCGTTGCCTTTGCCCCTGGTTCTGCCTTGCTGCCCTACAGTCAGGCAGAGCGGCTGCAAGGCGCTGTGGCGCAGCGGGGTGGCGCGCATGTGCGCGCGGTTGGGTTTGGGGATGGCTCGATGGCCCTGGCCCTGGCTCGGGCGCGGCGCCTGGCCGATGCGCTGACCGCCGATGGCGTGCCGGCGCAGGACATAGAGGTCAACGCCTTCGCGGCGGGTTCTGGCGGCTTTGTGCAATTGGTGTATTGAGCAGCGCGTCAACCACTCTCAACGAGTTCGAACATGTCCGAAGAATTTCATCGCATACGCCGCCTGCCTCCTTACGTGTTCGCGGAAGTGAACGCCGCCAAGGCCAAGGCACGCGCCGCGGCTGAGGACATTATCGACCTTGGCATGGGCAACCCGGACAGCCCCACGCCCGCGCATATTGTGGCGAAGCTGGTGGAAACCGTGGCCGACCCGCGCAGCCACCGCTATTCCACCTCTAAGGGCATTCCCGGCCTGCGCCGCGCCCAGGCGGCGTATTATGAGCGGCGCTGGGGCGTGAAGCTGGACCCGGAGAC